>JAPLEB010000035.1 GCA_026391555.1 Bacteroidia bacterium
ATTATTGGACGCATTAAAAGATTCAGGTTTAACATAAACAAGATCATGAATACCTTTAAAAACACCATTTCCGAGTGCAGATTCCGAGTAAATAATTGTTTGCTCTGTTTTAATATGATCAAGGTTGATACTATGTGCCTCCTCTGTATGTACTATTGGTCTTATCTGCAGAAAATTGAAAATTTTCGGTGTTCCGGCCGGTGTTTCAAGATTGGCGGCAAATTCAATTTCAATAGGATTGTTCATCTCCTGCTGACCGATTTCGAGAAGAGTATTTAAAATATCGGCCAGGGGGAATATTTTGTGCTGCAGTATATTTGAAAAGGTAATAACCCGCTTCCCGGTATGGATTATTCCATCACGCAATACATTGTTATTTCTGTCATATGTTGAAGCAACATATTTCAAAGCGCCATCGTTATCAATATCCTTAATATCAATCTTAAGAATGTTCACACCATCATCGGTTGATGGGATAAAACTGTCGATATTTAGATCGAGTGCGCAAAACTCTTTTTGTGTATCTTTTAATGCTGCTTCCGGTGATGAAAGCTGGAGGATTTTTTTGGGATGTTTAGGTGAAAACCTGAGAGATAATCCTCCCTCAACGATCAGCTTACCAAGGCCAAAGGCAATATTCACAATACCGTCTTCAGCTTTTTCAGAGCCTATCGGATAGTAATTTATCGATCTTGCAACACCCGATAAAGTAGGATAATATATTTCTCCATGCCTGTTACCACAAACCTCCTGGAGGATGATCCCCATCTTCTCCTCATCAATTACATTGGCAGTAGCGGTCATGTATGCCTTGCTCCCCTTATAGTAAACTGATGCATAAACCTCTTTTATCGCATCAGATAACATCTTAACCATCAGCTTATTATCCGGGAGCCTTGGAATCATATAAGTTGAATAAATGCCTGCAAATGGCTGATAGTGTGAATCTTCCAGTTTGCTGGAAGAACGGACAGCTATGGGGTAATTTCTTGAAACTGCCAGGAATGCATAAAAATCCTGGTAAACGTGTCCAGGTAGTTCAGCATTGATAAACCTGTTAAGAATTTCATCATCCGAGAGGTCAGATAGTGCAATGGAATAGAGGTTGTTCTGATCCATGAACTCATCGAAGATGTCGGTACTTAAAACAACGGTTCTGGGGATAGAAATGAGCACATCAGGAAACTTATTAAACAGTTTATTGTTTTTTATTATCCTGTTTATAAAGGCGAGACCCCTGGCTTTTCCTCCAATTGAACCTTCTCCGATACGTGAAAAGATCTGATACTCATCAAAGCTTGTCTTATCAAACTTTGCAATCACTCCCCTGCCCTTTCCCAGGCGGAAGCTGGAGATTGCCACATAAAGGAACTTTCGCATCTCATCCATCGTTTCAAAATCCTCTTTCCTTATGTACTTGAACATCTGGGCAACAGGGAAGAGAGCTCTTGCATTTAACCATTTTGAAAAATGGTTACGGGTTGCATGGTACTCGAGAGTATTATCGGGGATTGTGAGTAATTTCTGCTGAAGGCTTTGGAGATCAGTGGCTATAGCTATAGGTTCCAGGGTGTCTGGATTCCTAAAAACAAATGGTCCGAAGGAAAGGTTCTGGATAATAAAGTTCCTTAACTCGAGAGACAATGATTTGGAATACTTATTAATAAACCCGGCTCCAAGTTCTTCAGCAATCTTCTTATGCTCTAAACTGGAGGATTGTATCAGAAAAGGGACTTTGTCATCATCGGCCATAACAACCTTACACAACTCTATACCGGCATTTTCATCGGTTATGTTATCTCTTTTATAGCTGATATCTGAAATCACACCCAGAACATTGTATTTATACTTTTTATAAAGGTCGAGAGCATCGTTGAAATTGTTCGCGAGAAGAATTTTTGGCCGTCCCCTCATTTTAAGGTTCCTCTGATGTTCATTCAATGCTTCACGCTGAAAATCAAGAGACTGTAAAAGAACTATTCTGTAAATATTCGGGAGGTAAGAAGAGATATATCTTTTTGAGTTTTCAACCAGGATAATTGCCTGAACACCTATGTTTTCAATGTCATATTCAGCATTCATTTTGTCTTCAATAAGCTTGATGATAGCCAGAATAAGAGATGCGTCACCAAGCCAGCAAAAAACATAATCAATAGCGCTGATATCCTCCCCTTCAAGCCGCAGAGATACTTCCCTTGAAAAATACGTGAGCACAACAATGGGGATATTTTCAAACTTTGACTTGATTCTTTTTGCAAGAGCAAAAACATCGGTACCCTTAAGGCTCAGCATTGAGATGACAAGATCAATATTACCATCCTGAAGTATCTTGAATGCATCTTCTGTATTATCGGTCTGGACAAACGTCGGTGGATATCGCAGGTTAAGAGAAGCATATTCATTAAATATCTGCTCGTCAATTCTTCCGTCCTCTTCAAGCATGTAATTATCATAATTACTGCATATTACAAGCACACGATGTATTCGCTTCTGCATCAAAAGATCGAAAGAGGTATCGGTGAAGTCGTATTTCTGAATATCCAATATTCCATTAATAATGGTCATAAATTTTGCTTTTTTAATTATTCATAGAGATTACAGCCATCCCTTTTCTCCCATCCATACGTATAAGAAGTGGTTTTTCAAATCTTATATGCCGGAAGAATTGACCTTTTTCTATAAGCTTTTGTTTTCTAAGCTTTCCCCAGATAATTGTTTCATCATGCGACCCCTGATTAATTGAAAAATAACCGACATTCAAAGAGGTGACATTATGAAAAAAGTGAGAGCCAAGTGATGCATCAACGTGAAAATCTGGTAAGCTGACCTCCACAATAATTTTTGCATTTGATATTTGTGGCCAGACGACAGGAATACCGAGGAATCTGTCTTTGGTTCCCCACCTTCCGGGCCCCAGAAGGACATACCGGCGGTTTTCCCTCAGCATCTTTTCGTTTATCCTGTCAATTTCATTTGCCATTTCATTTGTAAGCATGTTGTTAAATTTTCCCGGCTCTATATATATCATATCTGTAATATCGTTAATAACTCCATTCCCCATACTTCTTTTGGTTACCAGTATCAGGTCTTCATTATAAATGCTGTCAGGATCAACGGAATAGCTTGCATCACTCCCGACCAGAGGTTTTATCTGGAGAAGATAAAAGGAGGCATTTCCAGCTTTGTCTTTTGTAAGGTCCACTGCAAACTCTATCTCAACCGGTGAGCCAAAGGCTTCCATTACTACATCTAATACAACCTTGAGAGTAGATGCCAGCGGTATATGATCATATTTTAAGATATCAGCAAAATTAATTACCCGTGGACCAGGGGCATCCAGTCCTGGAGTTATTGTATCATTATCGGTATTTAATACTGAAGCAGAGTGTTTTAAAGTGCCATGCTTTTCAGCATGACTGATATCAAGTGATACGAGCCCGGCATTTTCCCCCTCAAGAAGGTTCAGTTCCTTTTTTGCCATATCAACAGCATAGAAACGGACCTGTGAGTTTTTATAAAGGTCTTTATGAGAGATGATATCCAGCGATGGGTAAGCCGGTGAGAATCTGAATGCTCTTTCGCCCTCAACAACATAATGTCCAAGTCCTACTGCCATCACAGCAAACCCATCCTGCTGGGTTATGTGAGCAACCGGATAAAAATTGAAAGACTGTGCAGTTCCGCTGATATGAGGATAAAACGCATCTTCAAACCTGTTACCAACAACCTCCTGAATCACAACGGCCATCTTTTCCTGCTCGACTTTGTAGTTAATAGCTTCGAAATAAGTGCGGGCATTTTTTGAATAGATTGAAGAGAACACGAGCTTGATAGCTTCAGATAACTGCTTCAGTCTGAGCTCGGGATCAGGATTATTATTTGGAAGAAGATAGGTTCCGAAAATGCCTGAAAATGGCTGACTCAATGAGTCTTCGAACAAGCTTGATGATCTTACGGCCAGGGGCTTATTTATAAGTCTTATAAAAATCTTTAGTTCTTTTTCGAGGGTGTAACTCAGGCTTCCTTCGAGAAACAATTTCTGAAGAATATCGAAATCTTTCTCCTCTTTTACCTTGTCCCACAGATGGTTGCGCTCCATGAACATATCAAATTCATCAGTGCCTATTATGGCGGTTATTGGCGTTTTGATATTAATACCAGGTAAAAGTCGACCTAGTTCAAAACTATAAATAAGTGTATTTACAAATGCCAGACCACGTCCTTTTCCACCAAGAGATCCGCCCGAAAGGCTGACAACATTTGTTTCATCAATTACTGCAGATTCCTCAAAATTAACCACCTTCCCTCTGTTCATTTCCATGCGTCTCTTGCGGATAATGTTGATAAGAAACTCCCTGAGATCTTTAAGATTGTCGAAGTCAGTTACCCTCACCGGATTTATTATTTTGGCAATTTTGACCTCACCTCTTGCCATCAGCCAAAGGGAGAAATGGTTTTTCATCGCATGATAAGCAAGTGAATCTTCAGGTATAGTCTGGAGATATGCTTCAAACTCCTTCATCGATTTTGCAACCGCAATCTGACGTCCTTTGGTGTCCCTGTATACAAAGTGGCCAAACCCCAGGTAATAATTAATGAACGACTTAAGGTCCTGAAGGAGGCTCTCGGAGTTTTTATTTATAAAATTTGCTTTCAGGGTGTATGCATATTTTGCATTTTCCGGATCTGAGGATTGGAGTACGGCAGGAAGATTAGGAAGGTCCTCTTTAACATGTTTTATGAAGTCGAACCCGGCAGTATCGTGCAAAACACCGTTTTTCGGAAACCGCATGTCAGAAATGACACATAACAGACTGTCCTTGTACTTATTATAAATTGCAATCGAATCTTCGTAATTTAAAGCAAGCATAATTTTGGGTCTTGCCCTGAGTTTCAGCACTTTATACAATTCGTCAGTTGAGACGTCTTCTATCAGATTTTTAGTCTGTTCCATCACCAAAGTGTAGAGCATCGGAAGATAGCTTGAATAGTACTCTGCCGAATCCTCAACAATCAGGATAACCCTTGTTAGTCCCTTTTTTGTGTCATTATCAACATTTACCCGGTCTTCGAGGAGCTTAACCATTGCAAAAAACACCTTCGACTCACCGGTCCATACAAAATAGTTATCAAAAGGGATGCCCATGGATTTCTGCTTATTAACGAACGGAACGTCACCAGGGTTGCTAAGAAGAAGAAAAGTAGGAATGTAGGGATATTTGTCCTTAATTTTTTTACAGAGTAACATAGGGCTCTCTTTATCCACCCCGATCATGAAAATGATCATATCATAGTGTCTTGCATTCAGCCTGCTTAAAGCCTCCTCTTCACCGGAGACTCCTGTAACCCTTGGAATTGATGTAAGGCTCATCTGGTAATATTCACCTAACATGTGGTCCGAAAACCGGCCCTCCCCTTCAATGGAATAGGCATCATATAGGTTTGCAACAAGAAGTATCTCTTTAACTATAAAAGGCATAAGATCGTGAAAGACATCCCTCTCAGCGTTATGGCGATCGAGGAATTTCTGAAGCAGCTTCCTGCTGGAGACCTCCTTACTATCATCATCATCTTTTTGGGTGATCTGGGTCAACCGGAGGGTATCTTTGTCCTTATACCTGTTAATATACCCGGTTAATTGGTTAACCTGGGTTAACCGGATGATATCCCGGGCTTTATAGCTGTTAATATATCCTGTTAAAAGGCTTCCGATATTCTGGATAAGATTTCGTTCCTCTTTCAGGAACGGGCCCTCATTTTCCACATTGAATTCCGTTGTATAAAAAATCTCTATCGATCCTTTTTTTTCGTCTATTGTAACAAACTCCTGGGCCATTCTCCAGTTTGTTTCCCGGAAATCGACCGATTCAAACTCATTTCCCATGAATTTGATACGCGCTACAGTATACTCCGGATATTGCCATGCTGCCGGTAAAATAAGTACTATCTGCTTAAGGGACTCCTCAATAGGCTTTCCCTCTTTCAGGATAGAAGTAGTCTGGTTGATACATGCCAGCTCCTTTAACCTCTCCTGCTGATCGTGGAGTAACCGGTTGTATTCAGAATTGTTATTTTTCAATTCATCCATCAGCGGTAGGATTTACTCAACTTCCCATACTGATCCGCTCATAAGCAGATCATCCATACACTTGATTTTTGCTGTCTTTTGTATTTCACTGATCTGTTCCTCAACAGATCTTTCATAGGTAGGTCCGGGCACTGACCTGATAACTCCAAGAGCAACAGGATATTCAGGGTACTTCATGTTGGCAAGCATATATTGAATTCCCGGGTTAGCTTCAAGAGCATCATGAACCAGGAGGTTCTTTTCGGTAATACTGTTTTCGCCAAGTTTGACAACCTTCAACTTTAATCCATCGAGGATCAGTCCTTTGTCGTTTCCTTTTCCGAAAATCATTGGTTGACCATGTTTAAGGATCAGAGTTCTGTCGTCTCTTACCTCTTTATCGGCTATGGTATCATGGATTCCATCATTGAAAATGACACAATTCTGAAGGACCTCAATGACAGAGGTGCCTTTATGTTTTGCCGCTTCAATATAAATCTGAGTCGAGAGAGCAAGATTTGTGTCTATAGTACGGGCAAAGAATTTACCTTTAGCTCCTATCACAAGCTCACCTACTGAAAAGGGTTCTTCAACTGTTCCAAAAGGTGAAGTTTTCGTTACAAGTCCTTTTGTGGAAGTCGGTGAATACTGACCTTTAGTGAGCCCATATATCTCATTGTTAAACAATATGATATTAATATCAATATTTCGTCTTATAGCATGTATGAAATGATTGCCCCCGATCGCAAGAGCATCTCCATCGCCGGTAATCTGCCATACAGATAATTCGGGATTAGCTGTTTTTACACCGGAAGCTATTGCAGATGCACGCCCGTGAATACTATGAAATCCGTATGTATCCATATAATATGGGAATCTTGATGAGCAACCGATTCCGGAAATGAATGTGAACTGTTCTTTAGGAATACCCAGTTCCACCAATGCTTTCTGAACTGAATTTAAAACTGCATGGTCGCCGCAACCCGGGCACCACCTTACTTCCTGATCACTTTTAAAATCTTTCGGAGTATATTTATTTACCAATGTTTCAATCATTTTATTCGTCCCCCAGCATTTTAATGCATTTGTCTTTTATATCATTAATCGTAAACGGGATGCCCTGAACTTTATTAATCTGTTCATAGGTGAACTCCTGATGTTTTATCCGCAGATAGTCGGCAAACTGACCCAGATTTAATTCGCAAACCACAATCTTATTAAATCGTCTGAACACATCTTTGACATTTTTCGGCAAAGGATAGATATAATTGAAGTTGACAAGACTTATTTTATGCCCGGCAGCCTGTAATTCACGTACTGCGGTGATGAGATACCCGTATGATCCACCCCAGCCAACTACCAGGATATCGCCAGAATCGACTCCCTGAACAACAAGGTCTGGAATTTCGTTTACAACCCTTTCAATCTTCTCTGCCCGGAGCTTAACCATTAGTTCATGGTTTTCAGGGACATAGGATACAGTTCCTTTTTCAGTCTTCTCAAGGCCACCTATCCTGTGTTCCATTCCAGGGGTACCCGGAACTGCCCATGATCTTGCAAGCCTTTCATTATCACGCTTATATGGTAAAAAAGGAATTTCATTTCTATCTGCAAATGGTGGATTGATTTTCGGAAGATCTTTCATCTTCGGAATTCTCCATGGTTCTGTACCATTGGCAAGATAGCTGTCAGAAAGAAGTAGTACCGGTGTCATATGTTCCAGAGCGATCCTTGCTGCTTCAAATGCAAAATGGAAACAGTCAGATGGAGTGCTGGATGCAATCACCACAGCAGGACATTCACCGTTACGACCAAAAAGAGCCTGCATGAGATCGGCCTGTTCTGTTTTTGTTGGAAGACCCGTTGAGGGGCCGCCTCTCTGTACGTTAACAATCACTATCGGAAGCTCTGCCATTACTGCAAGCCCGATAGCTTCCGATTTAAGTGCCATTCCCGGACCTGATGTAGATGTAATTGCAAGCTTCCCCGCGAAGCTGGCGCCCAGCGAAGTGCAAATTCCGGCTATCTCATCTTCTGCCTGGAAGCTTATTACACCCAGATCTTTACGGGCAGCAAGTTCTTCGAGTATCCCTGTTGCCGGAGTAATAGGGTATGATCCGATAAAGATTTTCAATCCGGCTTTTTCCGCTGCAGCCACGAATCCCCATGCTGTAGCAGTATTCCCACAAATATTACGATAAGTACCTTTCGCGATCTGGGCAGGAAGAATTTTATAGGTGGGAGATAAAGCTTCAATTGTTTCAGCGTAATAGTATCCGGCCCGAAGGGCTATTTTATTGGCTTCAGCCATACCGGGTTTATTTTTGAATTTCTTTTCAAAGTAATCCTCGGTATAATCAAGTTTGCGGTCGAAAAGCCAGTAAACCATTCCCAGGGCAAACATATTTTTTGTTCTTAAAACCGATTTTGGGTCAAGTCCAAAATCTTTAAGGGCTTCTTTTACCATAGAAGAAATAGGCGCTGCAATAATATTGTAGCTATCGAGTTTTTCCTCCTTGATAGGATCTTTCTCATAACCGGCTTTCTCAATATTTTTTTCTGTAAAATTACCTTCATCATAAATAATTGTGCCACCCGTTTTGATCCATTTGGCATTGGCTTTGATAGCCGCCGGATTCATTGCCACGAGAACATCGGAATAATCTCCGGGTGTATTTATTTCTGAATGGCCAAGATGAACCTGAAATCCTGAAACACCACCAACAGTTCCCTGGGGAGCACGAATCTCAGCGGGATAGTCAGGAAATGTTGACAAGTCGTTACCGAATAAAGCGGCAGTGTCGGAAAACAGAGTACCTGTAAGCTGCATTCCATCACCTGAATCACCCGAGAAGCGGATAACTACTTCTTCTCTTTCGATAACCCCTGATTTTTTACTCATGATGCATTATAGTTTATTCTCAGTATAGTTATGAATTCTAATACTAAAAATGTTTATGATGCACAAAATTAACTTTTTATGAGTTGAAAAAACGCATAAAATAATAGATTACTGTATGATATTGATCATGTTTATAACCCCAGGGGTAAATCCTAGCTCCAGATGTCTGCTTTCTTCAGGTTAATTTCCCCCTCAAAGAACATTTTTGCTATCTTCTCAAAGTATGTTGTATAGTCGGAAATAAAAAACTGGTCTTTTACAATTCCGGAATCGTTTAAAATGTTGTTTTTTTCAAGGGCTTCTCTTAAGACTATAGAAACAATTCTCGCGGAATCAACTACTTCAACATTAAAATTGAATATTTTGCTTATCTGGTTTTTAATAATTGGATAATGAGTGCAGCCCAGTATTAAAGCCTCAATCCCTGCAAGAGATTCATTTGAGAGATAGGTGCGTATTATTGCATTGCTGATATCATCGAAAATAAATCCCTCCTCAATCATTGGAACCAGCAGTGGGGTTGCCATTGAGACAACTGTTGTCGATGGTGATTTTTCTTTGATTTTCTTTTCGTAAGTCCCGGAACTGATAGTTCTTTTTGTTCCAATTACACCAATTTTACTGAAATTTCTTGTACTCAGATAATCCACAACCGGGTCAATAACATCGATAAGAATTGTTTTTCCTTCAAATTCTTTTTTAAGTGAGTCGAATGCTGAAGCAGAGGCTGAGTTACAGGCAATAAGAACAACTTTTGAATTATGTTCCAGAAGGAATTCGGTAATACGTTGAGAGTAATACCTTATTGATTCAGCCGATTTATCTCCATAAGGAAGGTGGGCAGTATCGCCAAAATAGATCAGACTTTCACCAGGTAAAATCTGTTTTATTGCATGAGCAACTGTGAGCCCTCCGACACCTGAATCGAATAATCCGATTGGTTGTTCTTTCACCTGATTAGCATTAGTATAAAAAAGAGGGGATGGGGGGTGAATTCAAACTTTTGGACAGTCTCTACTAACTAATACCTGTATTATTTTAATCCAAGTTTTGCTTTGGCAAGAGGCATAACGTTTGTACTTTTTGTCTCATCAAAATAGAGAAGTGAACCTTTAGCAATATCGAAAATATAAACGAATCCGTTCTCTTTGCCAACATCCTTAACAGCTTTATCAACTTTCGCATATACAGGCTGGAAAAGTTCTACCTGCTTCTCCTGCAATTGTTGCTGGGCATTGGTCTGAAATTCCTGAATTCGTCTGTTAATATCGCTCAGTTCACTCTCTTTTGCCTGTTTAACGATATCACTTAGGTTTTTACTCTCCTTAATATAAGCCTCGTTCTTATTATTCAATTCAACCGACATCAGTTCAAGAGCATTAACAAGTTCCTTGCGAAATTTATCAAGTTTAACAGTGGCTGAGTCATATTCCGGCAATGCCTGTATGAGTTCATCACTATTAACATGTCCAAACTTCATGTTTTGCGCCATTGCGCTCTGTCCCAACAGTGTAACTACAATTGTAAAAGCTACTATTCCTATAAATCTTTTCATTATAAATAATTTTATTAAACAATAAATGCAAAAGTAATTAATTAATTTTTATAACCTAATTTTTCAAGAACCTGATCGCTGATGTCGAACTTCGGATTGGCAAACAGGATGTTACCTCCTGCAGCTGTATCAAAAATAACTGCATAAGATCCTTCAACAGCTATCTCTTTTATTGCTTTCAGAATCTCATCCTGGATAGGTTTAACCAATTCTTCTCTTTTCTTGAAAAGGTCACCTTCCATACCAAAGTACTTATTCTGAAGGTCTTTCATTTCTTTTTCCTTTGCTATGATAGATTCTTCCCTTTTTGTTTTCATATCCGGAGAAAGAAGAACTGCCTCATTCTGATATGATTTGTACATCTGCTCAACTACAGCATAACCGTCAGCGACCTCTTTTTCCCATTGCTTTGAAAGTTTATCGAGTTGCTCCTGCGCTGTATTGAAAGCCGGTATGTTTTTTCTTATATATTCGGAATCAATAAATGCATATTTCTGAGCAATGGCCATGGCCGAAGTCAGAATAAATAATCCTGATAAAGCACATATTTTTCTCATAATTTTAAATTTAATATTTACTTAATTAAAACTGTTGTCCCATAACAAATTGAAATTGTGATTTATTTGCGTTTGGATAAGCTGAGGGATCGGGAACAGGGTCGAAACCATAACCCCAGTCAATACCAAGTAATCCGAACATTGGGAGATTGGCCCTGAGACCAATACCTGCCGCACGATTCATTTTGAAAGGATTATATTCTTTAAGCTGATACCAGGCTCTTCCCGATTCAAGAAATGCAAGGCCGAAGATTGTTGCCTGCGGGCTGAGAGAAATGGGGTATCTGAGTTCAAAAGTGATTTTTGAATAAACGTTACCTGATGGTTTGCCTTTTACAGGATCGTTGGGTGTGAGTGATCCATCGAGATAGCCCCTCTGTGGAATTACCTCGCGCCCGTAGAAGCTGTAACCATTCATTCCGCTACCGCCTAAATAAAAGTATTCAAAAGGAGATGGCCCTATGTCCTTATTATAGTGACCAAGGTATCCAAAAGCGAAACGGGCATTAAGAACCATTTTATCATCCTTTGTAATCGGGAAGTAATAATCTGATTTAAATGTCCATTTATGAAATTCAATCCACTTGTATTTTACCTGATCCGAAGCATTTGACATACCCCTGCCGCTTATTGCAGAATATGGAGGAGTTGCCTGGAGGGAAAGAGTAAATGATGACCCGCTTCTTGGATAGATAAGGTTTGGACTTGTTGAGAATCTGGTCAGTTTTGCTGTAAGACTCAATAGGTTGGAAGTCCCGTCTGAAAAAAGGAAGCTGTATTGAGTATAGTTAACCAGGTTGTACCTCTGGTAGCTTAATTCACCATAAAGCGAGAAGTAGTCATCGGGCCAGGTAAGTCTTTTACCCAGACCTATTGTTGCCCCATCGATGATCATTGACTGACGACCATCCTCCCCTTTCTTCCTTCCATTTGTCATAAGCGACCTGTACATTGAGATTGAAAAAGAATTTGGGTTTTTACCGCCAAGCCATGGTTCGACAAATGAGATATTATATGATTGATAGATACGACCGTTTGATTGAACCCTTATGCTTAATGACTGGCCATCGCCTGATGGATAAGGCCTCCAATCCTTCAGGTTGAAGAAGTTGCGCATAGCAAAATTATTGAATCGTACACCGACTGTGCCGACAAGCATACCGGCTCCCCATCCGCCTGAGACCTCGAACTGGTCATTTGGTTTTTCTTCAAGCTTATAAAGCAGATCAACTGTTCCGTTTGTAATATCGGCAAGCGGAGTAGGATTGATCTTCTCCGGGTCAAAATGACCTAAAACGCCCAACTGACGGATAGATCTCAATATCTTATCCTTACTGAACAGGTCTCCCGGCAAGGTGTAAAGTTCGCGGCGGGCAATATGTTCGTTGGTTCTTGTATTACCTGAAATAATAACATTATTAAGGTAGGCCTGATCTCCTTCATAAATTCTGACTTCAAGGTCGATTGAATCATGATCCACTTTAGCTTCGACAGGTGTGAGGCGCGAAAACAGATAACCATAATCCTGATATAATGAACTTACGGCATCCTGTGCACCGGCAGAACCATTCAGTCTGTCATCAATAAGTGATTGATTATAAACTGATCCTTTCTCGACATTAAAAACTTTTTCCAGATCATCCTTTTTATAAACACTATTCCCTACCCAATCCACATTTCTGAGAAAGTATTGTTTGCCTTCATCAATCCTGATCAATAAAGCTACACGGTCTTCTGAAACGGAATAAAGTGAATCTGAAATGATTGTAAAATCCTTGAATCCGTTATCATTATAAAAAGTATACAGTTTATCCTTATCCTCGTCGTATTTTTCACTAATGTATTTTGAAGCTCTGAAAAAGTTAAGATTCTTTTTCTTGGTACCTTTCATCTGCCTCCGAAGCTTTTTGGCATCGAAGAATTCATCACCTATAAAAGTGATATCAGCAATCTTTACTTTTTCTTTTTTATCGACATTAATGCTGAGGATAACATTATTGGGCTGATCTGGGTCCTCTTTCTGAATAAAATCGACCTTTGTATTAAGAAAGCCTTTTTCAACAAAATGGTCTTTAATTATTTTATTGGCTGTATTTATCAGGTATGCAGTTACCTGCGATCCGACCGGAAGATTTATCTTTTCAACCATATCAGTTATTTCCGTTTTTTTTAAGCCATTGAACTGTACAGATGAAATCCTTGGTCGCTCCTGGAGGAAGATATCAAGAAAAACAGAGTCTGAAATAACTTTTGCAATAGAAATTCTCACATCGGAAAACAGTCCCTGCTGCCATAATTTTTTAACCGCAGTTGTAACAGCATCTCCAGGAATGGTTATCTCCTGTCCTAATCTCAATCCGGAAATTCCTATAAGTGCGTTTGTATCAAGAAACCTGATTCCTGTAACAGTCAATCCTCCGATAAAGTAATCGTCGGATGACATGAAATCAATGATTTCCTGTTTTTCCTGTGCATTCAGTGAGAGACTCATCAGAGTCAGAAATATTGCTACAAAAGTCCTTATAATTCTTCTAATCACCATTATTTCATCATTTTTCCAAAACTTGTTCACTCGTTTTTCCAAATCTTCTTTCTCTTTTTTGGAAGTCAATAATAGCATCATAAAAATCCTTCTTACCAAAATCAGGCCAAAGTTTATTGGTAAAGTATAATTCAGTGTATGCAATCTGCCATAAAAGAAAGTTACTTATTCTTAACTCCCCGCTGGTTCTGATCATCAGTTCAGGGTCAGGGATACCATAAGTGGTGAGGTACTTTTCAAAATCCTCTTCTTTAATTGAATCTATTTTCAATGTACCGTTGTTAACATCAGCTGACATTCTTCTGGCTGCTTCCGTAATCTCCCACCGTGAGCTGTAACTGAGAGCAACAACAAGGTTAAGTCCGGTACTGACTGAAGTCAGATTTATTGTTTCAAACAGTCTTTCCTTTACATCATCTGCAAGCCTGTTTATATCCCCTATTACCTTAAGCCTGATATTGTTCTTTATAAGCGTACCTGTCTCATTATTAAGTGATTGAATCATAATTCCCATTAAAGCAGATACCTCTTCATCGGGTCTGCACCAGTTTTCAGTTGAGAAAGCATAAAGGGTAAGATATTTGATTCCCAACTCAGCTGCAGTCTCAATTACTTCTCTTAACGCATTGACACCCTGCTGGTGTCCAAATATTCTATCCAGGCCCCGTTGCCGGGCCCATCGTCCGTTTCCATCCATAATTATTGCCACATGAGAAGGCAATTTAAGGGTGTTTATCTGTTTCCTTAACGGCATAGCCTATCGTTTTCTTTTAGAATCAACATCGCTGTATGCCGGACATCCGGCTAATTTGCTATAAATTTTCCATGTAACTGCTACTCCTGCGAATGAATACCAGTCATTATTATGAATCCATGCATAGTCAGACGGGGCAACCAAATCTTTTAAGTCGTCAAAGTTATCATTAAAAGTTTTACGAAAACCATATTCGGCTTCCAATCCCACATTTTTATAAATATTAACCTTAAAACCAAACGAGAAGGGAATGACAGGTATATATGTAAAAGCAGTTGTATTGATAACTGCAATTCCTGCTCCGGCTGCAAAATATGGAGTATAGTCCCATGTTTTTCCTTCTGTTGTGAATGGCAGAAAATTGAATTCAAACTGGAGTGCGCACTCACCTACAAGCTTAGAGAATGAAGCTGCTCTTGCTGTTTGAAAACTATTTTTGAAATCAAGATCATTTGCTCTTAATCCCCCGAAAAATATATTGGTTCTTAAAGCCTGTCTTGGATGAAAATTATAACGGTAAAAAATTCCACCTGCAGGAAGAGGGGAGTAAAACAGTCTGTCAGGATTAATATCGCCAAGGTAAGAGGATACACCTGCGAAAACACCATAATCAGAATTTCGCTGACCAGATAAGGAAAGTGAGAGGCAGAGAAACAATAATAACCAATGTATTCTTTTCATCAAAAGTGATCCAGCTCTTTATCATCTGAAGGATGGCAACCCAAGTGGCCCGGTCTTCATCTTATAAGTAATCGTGAAATTGAAAAAATAATAAACGTCTTTTGAGCTGGAATATTGTGAAGTAAAACCATCAAGTTTATCGGAAAATGAATATCTGCCGCCTATTTCAACTCCAAAGTTAAAATCAGGTGAAAATATCATAGTGGCGCCCAGACCAACCGGTATTACAGCAGTAAATCTGCCGGGTTCTATACTATCTTTAGCTTGTCTGACTTTCAGCGAATCATTTGGGCTGACAGAATAATTAAGTCCACCTATTCCGGTAAATGCATAAAAATCGAACGAACTGAATAATCCGCCAGAACCATTACCTCTGCCCTTGGCAAACAGGTAGCTGTTATCAGCCCTGTTCTTAATAAAATAATACTCTCCGATAAGAGAAGATTCGAAAATTGAAATGGAGGCTTCATATCCCCTTGATTCGTTTGACCCTCTTGCGTCTGTAGCATGAAGAAACCCGTAAGCGAAACTGAGTCTTGCATTTACATCCGAGGTAATCCGGTATTTCAGATTAAAATTGAGGTCAAACCTGGTCTGCAGGAAGCTCATATCACGTATTCCAAGAATATTCTTAGTATTTGTAAATCCTCCGATATCCCCGAAGAAAAGAGTTGGTCCGAACCCTGCAACTGCTTCATATCTTTTCATTTTCCATAATTGAGCTTCAGATAATGGACCTAAAAGACAAAAGAATAACATGATCAAAATGGACCGTTTCATAAAAATTCAATTTTATTACCGATACAAATATAATAATTATTTCAATTTCTCCGGTCGGCACCCCACATCAGCTTATTTCTGAGAGTGCTGTAAAAATCTCTTCCTTTTAGCATCACTGTTTTAAGTTTAACAGGAGCCTTTATGATATGTATCTCATCGCTGAATGGTAACCGCTTTGATCTGAAGTCGCATGTCGCCAGATATTCATTACTCCTTCCTTCAATTACCATTCTAAGCCTGCTCTCACCCGAGAGAATAATTGGTCTGATGGTCAGATTATGCGGGGAAATAGGTGAAATTATAATGCTCTCATCCTCAGGAGACAATATCGGACCACCAACGCTGAGGTTATATGCTGTCGAACCGGTAGCTGTAGAAACAATCAGTCCGTCAGACCAATATGTATTGAGGTAGGTATCATCAACATAAACATGGATGGTTATCATACTAAGGTCGGCCTTTTGTATGGTTATCTCATTGAGCGCCGATGAAGAATTTCCCTCGAATAATCTGTCCGGTTGCAATATTTCCAATAGACATCTTTCAATTATTTCATATTCGCCATGGCAGAGCATGTCTATTGAATTACCTATCTCCTCAGCCGAAATATTTGCAAGAAAACCCATACGACCGGTATTAACTCCTGCAATAGGGATTCCAAAATCTTTAACTTTAAGGACTGTTTCGAGAAATGTACCATCACCACCAACACTTAAAACCAAGTCGGGCAAATCTGAAATAGCTGACAGGTCGCTAAACCGTTCAATCAATTCTCCATTAGGCCAATTAATGGGCTCTTCCGATTTCTTATAGATCTGGGTTTTAATTCCTCTTCTGCAAAACTCATTAACCAGACTATTGACCCCTTCCCTGGTTTTTGAATTATTGTCCTTGCTGTAAATGGCAACTCTTTCCAGCATATTTTAGATATTAAGATATTTCATCAGGAGGTCAAACCTTTCGGAATAGAAGCGGTCCATCGAGTCATTGGCAGTGACCCATGTTTTAACCTCATAATTGTAACGTTCGAATGTTCTTATTACCGACACCATATCCCCTGTGTTTAATTTAAGCGTTACCTCCAGTTTTGTTGATTCAGGAGGTGAGGTTATATACATACTGAGGACTTTAACATTATTGCCTTCAATAATCTGGGCGATCTGCGAAAGTGAATAATCTCTTTCAATAAGTTCAAGAACAATAATACCACCCGGTTGATCCATTGAAGATATACCTGCAATATGTCGAATAAGATCGCTGGTTGTTATCACCCCTTTAAAATGATTATTATTATCCAGAACTGGAACAATCGATAACTTTAGCCGTGAAGCAAGTCCAATAACTTCAAAAATATGCTGATCAGAGCTGACATAGGGTTTAAACAGTGTAAGAGCATGATTCCCAATCGGTTCTTCCGGCTGATTCATATCATATATATCGGCATCAGAGATAAGGCCAAGAAAATCCTGATTATTTACAATAGGAAGGTGTGATATCCTGAATATCTCCATCCAATTCAATGCAGTCTGCCCCAGATCGGAAGTCTTCAGGGAAGGGATAACTTCTGATATTAAGTCTTTAGCGACCATACCCACTTTTATTTTCAACTAAAATAGTAAAAAAATATCATTTGTTGTAATTTTGCATCACATTATCAATCCGGATAAATCTTACATTTATTATAATGACAAAGTTAAGCGTAAATATTAATAAGATTGCAACTTTAAGAAATGCCCGAGGAGGGAACATGCCAAATGTAGTAACAGCAGCAATAAACTGCCAACTTTTCGGTGCCGACGGGATAACCGTCCACCCCCGTCCCGATGAGAGGCATATAAGATATAATGATGTCCTGGAGATCAGACCAATTATTACAACTGAATTCAATATTGAAGGGTATCCATCCGAAGAATTTATCAAACTTGTTCTTTCAGTGAAGCCCGACCAGGTTACTCTGGTGCCCGACCCACATGATGCCATCACTTCCAATGCAGGTTGGGATACCCGGGGAAACAGGATATTTCTTACTGATATTGTCTCCACTTTCAGGAAAGAAGGAATCAGAACATCACTATTTGTTGATACCGATCGTGTCAATATTGAAAATGCTGTATTAACAGGAACAGACAGGGTTGAACTTTACACAGAGCCGTATGCCACTGGTTTCAGTCAGAATGCAATTAAGGCTGTTGAGCCGTTTATCAGGGCTGCAGAAATCGCTCGTGATGCAGGCCTTGGACTAAATGCAGGGCACGATCTGAACCTCGACAATCTTAGATATTTTCATCAGAACATTCCGTGGATTAAGGAGGTTTCGATCGGACATGCACTTATTTCCGATGCACTTTATCTGGGGCTTGAAAATACAATACAGATGTACAAGCGGCAATTATCCTGAGAACCAACCTGATGAGAGAAACCATGACCAGGGGGGTAAGTTCGTGCGATACAGAAAGAAGCCCAGGGCGGGTGAGTTTAGATTTTAATTTGTCATCTTATAAGGTTGTTATATCCGGTTGCTGGTTCAGAGGCTACTGGTTAGTTAGGCTTCAGGCTTCAGACACTAAACACCAATCTTTTCAGGTAGTGCAAAACTAAAAGTACTTCCCTTTCCTTCCTCACTCTCCACCTGTATCTTGCCATTATGCTTCTCGATAAACTCTTTGCATAATAACAACCCAAGCCCTGTACTTAGTTCGCCTTCAGTGCCATTACGATTGGTCTTTTCATTTAACTGAAAAAGTTTATTTTTCAATTCCTGTGGCATACCAATTCCCGAATCACTGATTTTAACCTCAATATAATGATCATTGTTACAATTAGCTGTAACGCTAACCTTTCCGCCGGCAGGTGTAAATTTTATCGCATTGGAAACCAGGTTACGTATAATAGTATCGAACATCTGGCTGTCAGCGAAAATCTCCAATTCATCGGGTATATAGGTTGTTATATCAATCCCCTTTTTTCTTGCAGATTCAGACAAAACTTCAAGACATGCCCCAATTCTTTCCTTCAGATTAAGTTTTACTGGAACGAAATCCATTATGCCCCTTTGCATTGTTGACCACTTAAGAAGGTTTTCGAGAAGATTGAAAAGGTTTGTGGCAGATATTTTCATCATGCGTACCATCTCCTGAATTTCATCGAGAGCCATTGTATGTAGTTCTTCATCTATCAATTGAGTAAAACCCAGAAAATGACTGAACGGACTTCTGAGGTCATGAGCAATGATTGAAAAGAATTTATCTTTTTCTGCATTTGATGCCTGAAGCAGCTCGTTTTTCAGTTTGATTTCTTCTTCTGCCAGTTTGCGTTTAGTAATGTCTCTGGAAATACCGAAAGTACCGATGATGTTTCCATCTTTATTCCGAATAGGCAGCTTAGTTGCAGAAACCCATGAATCAGGACTATTTGGATGGACCAGCCTTTCTTCCATATTCAAAGGTTGCCCTGTTTGAATAATTGTCTGTTCATCGTTATATGCCAGCTGTGCATGTTCAAGAGTATGAAAGTCAAAGTCTGTCTTTCCTACTGCCTGGTCAGGATCAGTCAGCCCTAATGATTTAGCGTGAGAAACGTTGATCCTGATGAAGTGGCTTTTGATATCCTTGAAATAGATATGGTCAGGAAGGTTCTCCATAAGAGTACTCATCAGATACTGTTCCTGAGCCAGCGTTTCTTCAGCCCGTTTGCGCTCGGTGATATCTTGTGCGGAAGAAAGGGCGCCTGTTACATTGCCCTCATTATCTTTAAGTACCTGACACCCCCAGGCCAATAATCGTTTCTCTCCATCGTACCGTCTTTGCCAGCTTTCCACATAGAATATGTCACCGATTCCGTCAAATAGCGGCTTAACGATATCATACGTTTCCTGTTCGCCTTCGAAATATAAAGAGGCTTCTTTACCAATAACATCTTTACCAAAAAATTCCATTCCCTGGCGATTGGCCCATTTATAAATCTTGTTGTTATCAACCTCCATGATGATCTCGGGAACTTCTGCAAGAATTGCCTCCTGACGCAAAAACAGGTTTTGAAAAGCGTCTTCAGCCTGCTTGATTTCTGTAATGTCTCTGGAAATACCGAAAGTACCAATAATGGTTCCATCGTTGTCGCGAAGTGGCATTTTGATAGTTGATACCCATGTGTCTGGGCGATCCACCCATGTTACCCTTTCTTCCCTGCTTACCGATTGACCTGTCCGGATTATTGTTTGTTCATCATCAAATGCCTGTTGAGCATGTTCCTTTGTAAAAAAATCAAAATCTGTTTTCCCGATCGCCCGGTCTGGATCATCTAATCCGAATGATAGGGCATGAGATTTATTAATTCTGATAAACCTGCTTCCCCTGTCTTTGAAATAGACATGGTCAGTGAGGTTATCCATAAGAGCATTTACCAGGAATTCTTCCCGTGCCAGCTTTAAAAGTTTCTCTTTTGTTTTATCCTTGTAATCCATTTTACTTTATTTTTCTGTTCAACGAATATGGAAATCAAATTACGAAATGACTAAAAGGTTAATTCATAAATCACAAGATAATAAATTTCTACCATATAGCCCGGAGTTATTTACTTCTTAATTTGCAAAAAGGGGTTGAAGGGTTGAGTCCTTTCAGGGTCAACGCATTTAAATTTTAATGTGTATCCGAATTCATGTAGATAAGCTCTTTGATTTTTCTATTCGTGGTGAGATTACCTTCGATGAGCTCATCGCGCAGGAGCGGGACTCTGTTCCTCATTTCGCTGTGCATCATGGGAAGAAGCGGCGATTCGCCAGCGGAGATATAAATATGAAATTTGATATGGGCGAATCGCCGCTTCTTCCCCTCATTGTCCCAAACAGAAAGTGTCATTCCGAATTAATCCACCATGCTCAATTACACATAACAAGTGGTGTAAGGTGGATTAATGAGGAATCTCATGCTTGCATTTCTGTATCGCTAAATCATTAATTTTAATTGTAATTCATCTCAGCAAGATGCTATGGGTCTTTAATACCCATCGTACAACTATGCTTCAAACAACCTGAATTTTATTTTATTACTGATTACCGATACTCATATTTTTAGGATTTTCAACAAGAAGTTGTTATCCCACACGGCTTTAAGTCTTTTTGTTCTTAGGCTCAACTTATTTGAGTCTTCTTGTTTAATTTGAATTATTCATAAATTCAGTTAAGATACTCTATTCCTTTGTGTTACTTTGTGCTGTACTTTATGATCCTCGTGGTAAAAAAAAGATTAAACACAAAGGAACA
>JAPLEB010000131.1 GCA_026391555.1 Bacteroidia bacterium
TTATTTGTTGCACTTCTTGGACTTGCCAACGCCCTCGTCTGGCCTGCTATGTGGCCACTCGCTATTGCCGGGTTGGGCAGATTCACAAAAACAGGTTCAGCCATGCTTATCATGGCTATTGCCGGAGGGGCTTTATTACCCTTATTATATGGTAAGCTGGCCGTTAACTTTTCAACTCAGGCTGCTTACTGGATGTGTGTCCCATGTTACCTCGTGATAATGTATTATGCTTTTGTAGGCCATAAAACAGGGAAATAATATGGCTTATTACCTGAAGGAAATATTTGACTACTTTGTTACGGATAATAACTTCCTTAACGGGGAACCTTATGGCAGCGGACACATTCATGATACATTTCTGATAAAGACCGTTGAGAAGGACAAGGACGATTATATACTTCAGCGTCTTAACAATAAGATCTTTAAAAACATTCCGGAACTTCAACATAATATTGAAAGAGTTACAGTTCATTTAAGAAACAAACTTAAGACTAAACCAGGTTCCGATATTAAAAGGGAATGTCTTAGCCTGATCCCTTCCCGCGATGGTAAAAGCTGGATCGTTGATAAAGAGGGTAATTACTGGAGAATGTTCATATTCATTTCCAACCATCGTTCTTACAATATAGTTGATAGCCCCGGTAAAGCATTTGAAGGAGGAAAAACGATTGGCCGTTTCCAGGCCATGCTGTCTGACATGCCGGGAGGTCCACTGTTTGAGACTATTCCGCGATTCCATAATATTGAATACCGGCTTGAAATATTCAACCTTAAAATTAAAGAAAATCCGGTAGGACGTGTTGTTAATGCAGGTGAAGAGATAAATCAGGTACTTCAGAGAGCGGAGGAGATGAAGATTATTCTAAAGTTGGGGAAAGAGGGAAAAATCCCTTTACGTATTACACATAACGATACCAAATTCAATAACATTCTGCTTGATGAAAATGATAAAGCATTATGTGTTATTGATCTCGATACTGTGATGCCCGGGTATGTCCATTATGATTTTGGCGACGCTATCAGGACCGCTGCAAATACTGCTGCTGAAGATGAGAAAGATCTTTCAATGATTAATATGGATATAAATCTCTTTAAGGCATATTCTGAAGGTTATCTTTCTGAAACCGGTGAGACACTGAATGATGTTGAAAAAGAATATCTTGCATTTGCTCCAGGATTAATTACATACACTATAGCCTTGCGTTTTCTTACTGATTATATCAACGGGGACAACTACTTCAAAATCCATCACGAGCTTCATAATCTGCAAAGAGCCAGGGCTCAGCTCAGGTTGATGATGAGTATGGAAGAGCAGTATGGGGAGATGAAGAAGATTATCAGTAAATTGACTTAATGTGAAAGGCGAAAAAGAAAAGACAAAAGACAAAAGTTAAAAGATAAAAGTAAGAAGATAAAAGTAAGAAGTGTGTAGTAGGTAATAGAAACGAGAAACGAGAAACGAGCCAAAAAGGATAAAAGAATTACTTTATAGTTCAGATTATGGATTGGACAAAAGATGAAACTAAGTTTCTGAAAACGATGAGCGATCCTGATAAAATTCAGGGTTTTCTCGATTCAATTGATTATAATCCTGACTATGAATGCAGGTCTCCAAGATGGGTAATCAGGAAAAGGTCGGCACACTGTTTTGAGGGTGCCCTTTTTGCTGCTGCTGCTTTGCAATTTATCGGATACCAGCCATTAATTGTTGACTTGAAAGCCTATAATGATGATGATCATGTAATTGCTGTTTTTAAGGAAGATGGTCATTGGGGAGCAGTTGCAAAATCCAACTTCACAACATTAAGGTTCAGAGAGCCTGTATTCCGATCGCTGCGGGAACTCGTTATGTCCTATTTTGATTTCTATTTCAATATTGCCGGTGATAAGTCACTACGATCCTACTCTCTCCCACTCGATCTTACAATCTATGATCCCCGTCAATGGGCAACTTCAGATGAAGACCTTGAGTATATCGGTGATAAGCTGGAGACTATCCGTCATTATCCGGTTGTAAATAAAAAGATGATTAAAAATCTAAAGAAGGCAAGCGATACCATGCTCAAGGCAGGTATGCTTGGTTCGAATGAGAAAGGGCTGTTCAAACCCAAATAGGAAGGGTTTTTGTAAATACCCCGATATTGACTACTTTTGAAATCGTTAAAATATTTGGGTATGGATATATCAGGGAAACCTTATAAAGCCTTCATTGAACGTCAGGAGGCAATAAAAAAGCAGTATAGCCGAAAACAGGCCGAAAAACAACATTCAAAAGGCAAACTTACTGCTCATGAACGTATCAGCCTTCTTTTTGACAATGGAACTTTTGAAGAGATAGATTCATTCGTAACGCCTGCCGATCAACCGGTGGAATTCGGAAAGGTTGAGAGATCTTATGGTGATGGGGTTATCGTTGGCCATGGAAAAGTAAATGGAAGGCTTGTCTTTTCATATGCCCAGGATTTTACAATTATGGGAGGTTCGTTAGGGATTGTTCATGCAAAAAAAATCGCCAAGATTCAGGAGATGGCTCTAAAGATGGGGTCTCCTATAATTGCCCTAATAGACTCCGGTGGTGCAAGAATCCAGGAGGGGGTGGCGAGTCTAAGCGGTTATGCCGGGATTTTTCATAATATCATTCACTCATCCGGAATAATTCCACAGATATCTGTTATCATGGGGCCTGCTGCCGGAGGAGCCGTCTACTCCCCTGCCCTTACCGATTTTGTCTTCATGGTTAATCACACCAGTTATATGTTCGTTACCGGACCCAATGTTGTCAAAGAGGTTTTAAATGAAGATGTGACTTCTGAGGGACTTGGAGGAGCTGAAGTTCATGCAAGAAAAAGTGGCGTAGCTCACATGATTTATGATGACGAGGAAAATACAATCCTTGCTTTGAAAAAATTTCTATCATATCTTCCCTCCAATAATGTTGAAAACCCTCCTGTGGTCGCAGATGATGGCTCAATCAGCGATATTAACGAAAAACTGAGAGATATTATCCCCGATGATCCTAATAAAGCATACGATGTTAAAGATGTTATAAGCCAGATTGTTGACAGGAACAGTTTTTTTGAAACTTCGGAACTTTTTGGAGCCAGCCTTGTTACAGGATTTGCCAGATTAAGAGGAAAAACACTTGGTGTTGTGGCTAATCAACCGAAAGTTCTTGCCGGGGTACTTGATATTGATTCATCAACAAAAGGCGCGAGATTTATAAGGTTCTGCGATGCTTTTAATATACCTATCCTGACATTAGAGGATGTCCCCGGTTTCCTGCCTGGTGTCGACCAGGAACATGCTGGAATAATAAGGCACGGCGCTAAAATGCTTTTTGCATATAGTGAAGCAACGGTTCCAAAGATAACTGTGATACTCCGTAAAGCATACGGGGGAGCATTTATCGTGATGAACAGTAAAAACCTTGGCGGCGATTTCAGCTTTGCATGGCCATCGGCAGAAATTGCTGTAATGGGCCCCGATGGAGCAGTTGCTATTCTGTATAGGAAAGAACTCGCTGAATCGAAAAATCCGGTTGAACTGAAAAAAGAGCTTGTTAAAAAATATCGCGATAAGATTGCAAATCCCTTTATTGCTGACGAGAGTGGCTATATTGATGAGGTTATTGATCCGGCTATGACAAGAAAAAAGATAATCTCAGCATTAAACGCACTTAATAATAAATGGGTTAAAGTGCCGGCAAGGAAACATGGGAATATGCCCCTTTAATAGTGCAGCAGTGAGTGATGAGAGGTGAGAGTTCCGGGTTTATCGTTCCGCGTTCCGGGTAGTTTCAAAAAAAACGCAAAACTCGAAACTCGAAACGAAAAACAATACATAGAACTCTGATATTTCAATATATATGACGAAAATAAAGAGAATATTAATTGCAAACCGTGGCGAAATTGCGGTCAGGATAATGAAGACTGCCCGCATGATGAATATTGAAACTGTCGCTGTTAAAACGGCTGTTGAACCTAATGCAATGTACCTTACATCGGCCGATGTGATTTTTGATAATACAGAGGATACATCTGAAATTCCTGTTTTTCTCGACATCGAGAAA
>JAPLEB010000160.1 GCA_026391555.1 Bacteroidia bacterium
CCCGAAAGCCCATTCCACGCCCAACACCAGATTCATATAAAGAAGCAGAACGAGACAGATTAAAAGTTACAATGCACTGATACTGATTCCAAATATTGACCATACGTTCTATATGTTCATTATCTATTCTCACCTGATATCGACTAATCAGTCTGCTACAATAGACTTTCAACTCATTAAATGCTTCATCCACCGCTGAGGTAGTTTTTAAAAGCTCCAACTTAGTCCATAATGACTTTTTACTAATAATATTGGGGGCTGAAAACTTTTCATCTTCTTTGTTTTCCATATATCCTAATATAAAATGGAGTGTTCTATCTTGTCCTGGCTGGAGAGTGACATTGAGCTGATGAACACCAACGGGAGCCCAACCGCTTGCCAGAGAATTAGTGCATCTTCCCTTACTTACCACTTGAGGATTTTCAAACCCATTATGAACCCCAATAAATGCATCGCGGCTAGTATCAAATCCATCTATTTTTTGGCTACAGAAAAAATAGGCATAATGATTTCGCCTTTCCCGATATTCAGTTTTGTGAAAGATAGTATCATTTTCTACTTCTACTTCGCCTATATTGAAATTTCGTTGGAAATTAGTTATATCGTCCATAGCATCCCAAAGGCAAAATTCAACTAAGGAAAAAAGGGTTAGCCTTTTTTCCTGCTCTCCATGATTTATTATTTTTACTTTCCACATTTCCATGTTCTCTCTAAGAGGAACAAAGTAAGTGATCTCTACTTCCACATCATTTTTTTTCCCGGTAATCACCGAATATCCTAATCCATGGCGACAGGAGTAACTATCTAATGATGTGCAAGTTGGTTTCCAACCGGGATTCCAGATGGTATTACCATCTTTAATGTATAAATAGCGACCACCTACATCCATGGGAACATTATTATAACGGTAGCGCGTTATTCGACGCAATCTGGCATCTAAATAAAAACTATAGCCCCCCGCGGTATTGGAAATAATCCCGAAATAGTTCTCAAACCCTAAATAGTTTATCCAGGGCAGAGGTGTATCCGGGCGGGTAATAATGTATTCCTTATTTAAATCATCAAAATATCCATATGGATTCATTGCTGTTTCCTTTACTGAAAAAATCTGTATCTTTTTTTCATGGTTTGCCTGCCTTTATTTTAAATTACCATAGCATTTCAGAGAGAATTCTCTTTGATGAAATCAATTAGTTCATCGAATTTCGCAAATGCCAGACATGTAACCGTGTCTGCCCCACCGTAATAAATAGCAATACGCCGTGTCGGTGGGTCATACAGGGCAGCAGTTGGAAAGGCTACGTTTGGAACGTCACCAACACACTCATAATATTCCCTCGGATTAAGTAAGTAGGGACGCGTTCTGTAAATTATCTTCCAAGGTTTCTCAATATCCAATAGCGCAGCGCCAAAGCTATATACAAATCCGTTGCAAGAAGTAAGCACACCATGATAAATCAAAAGCCACCCTTCTGACGTTTCTATCGGTGTAGGCCCCGCACCGATTTTGGTAGCTTGCCAGCCTCCAACGGGAGACATTACATGTCTATGATGTCCCCAATGGATCATATCTGGACTTTCACTATAAAATATGTCGCCAAAAGGCGTGTGTCCTCTATCACTGGGTCGACTGAGCATCGCAAATTTCCCGTTTATCTTGCGAGGGAATAGTACCCCATTTCTGTTATATGTCAAGAAAGCATTCTCCATCTGGTAAAAAGTCTTGAAATCATAGGTGTAACCCACGCCTATTGTAGGTCCGTAATAACCGTTACACCAGGTGATATAGTACCTATCCTCAAGCCAGCACACCCGCGGATCATAGCAGTACACGAAGT
The DNA here is from genome assembly GCA_026391555.1 of Bacteroidia bacterium. Taxonomy (GTDB): domain Bacteria; phylum Bacteroidota; class Bacteroidia; order Bacteroidales; family VadinHA17; genus LD21. The sequence goes on from JAPLEB010000160.1 coordinate 1,839, forward strand.
TTCCTATTTCTTCATCTTCACATCTTAACTGAATGCGCTTCGGTTCTATCTCCCAGTTGATACCGTCTATGCTCTTTCCAGCATAAAGTTGCATATCTCTAACCGTGTTATCGCAGCGAAATATGCCGGCAAAACCGTCTTCAAAAGGCACGATGGCACTGTTGAATATACTGTTCGCATCTGGCACTGCATCGCGCGTGATAATCGGGTTTTTCTCTGAACGCCAGACTACTTCATCACACCCATGAGGGCGTTCTTCCCATGGAATGTTAGGCAATGCAGGGCCAATCAGCTTTGCATTTGACATAATCTATTTCTCCTTTCAGGAAGTCTCTTTCAAACACCTTTATTTACCTCCATATAATGGCTGCACGCCACAAAGTGACCACTTTCCGCCTCTATTAGAGGGGGTCTTTTGGCACAATCTTTATCTTTGTCTGCGAATAGACATCTTTCGTAATAGACACAACCAGTGGGGAGCTCTGAATGCTTTGTTTT
>JAPLEB010000078.1 GCA_026391555.1 Bacteroidia bacterium
ACGGCACGGCAGTTGAGGGAGTTTGCGTTATTACCCCACTGACCGTGTTAAGTGTTCGTAGCAATATTTTATTCGGCTTGTAGTGAGTCGGCTTTATTAATAATCAGTTTTACATTTTCTTATATTTTTGACAAACAAAACAGGCAATCTTACTTTGGTCATCCCGATTCAGATTGTAAAAGATACTATTTGGAGAGCTATAGAATCCTTATCTATTTGATTAGATAACTATTGAAGGTTATTCTTTTATCTATTGGGTAAATGGTCTGTATGAGAAAAATGAATTTATCCGGATTTTACATTTCGAATCTCAGGGTTGCTAATTAAGCAGATTTTGAATGAATGGAAAGAGTATGATTACTCCACCTCCAAGTAACCAAATGAAAGTTTGGGTGTACTTGTATCGAAGATCTTCATTCTTCTCGCCAAGGACTCGCAGCAAACTCACAACGATCAATAGGACAGATAAAATTATGAATACCTTAATGATTAAATTCGCACCCGGCCAATGCTGCATCTTAAACACAAACCCAATCGCCGCAAATATACCTGCTGTTCCCATTAAAGCAATAAATCCCTTTTCCATTCCACTGGTAACCATTTTCCACTGTACAAATATGTAAAACCACATATAGGCAGCGAGGGTTGTTGCCCCAATAGTAATAATGATGCTTGCTCCCGGCCAGTGAAGGAACTTAAAAATCGTACCCACCATAGTGAGCACAGCACTAATAATTCCAAGGATTGTCGTTAATCTTTTCATTGTTTTTGAATTTTGATGAATAATAAAGAAATGATTTGGATATTAAAAGTACGATAAAAAAGTTCAAAGTCAAGAGAAAGAAGAAACTAAAGTATCCCGGTTTTTAGATTATCAATCGAATGACATGGCTTTTTTGCAGATAGGTGTAGTAGCTTTTTTGAAGTCCCGGTAACCGAAAGAGAACAAGATTTGCGAGCGTTGGGTAACTTGCAAATGGTGCTCATGAACCGGTTTTGTAATTTCTTCAAAAACAAAACCGTGAATTGCCGTATGCAAGTAGTGTCGGGGCAAGCCGGACATGTCAAGATAAAATTGGCAGATGACTGAATCCTGGTAGATGGACGGAAGTTTTTTGTCATGATAAATTATCTAATGTAGACAGTGCCGGGCTTTGCGAGCTATGCCACCTAACTCATTATATGTCAGCTAAAGGAAGATATATTCTACCAAATATGGTGTCTTTGTCTACCTGAAATGGATTTTATATCTGACCTTCTTTTTGAGCTTTATTATGTTTGCTGAATCCCCGCGAGCGCATTGGCTTCGCCGAGCTCGTAAACTCGGTTCTCCGTTGCTTGCTGCGGAGTCAGCGAGCATTAAGAAATTACCTTAGGGGATCGAAGATTCTTCGTAGCTTGCTGCGAAGAGCTTCAATTTTCTTATTCCCGGTATATTTTGAATATGCCAGGAATGAGAGCCCTGCCAGAACGATTACTGAAATATAAACAAACGATGGCACCGGAACCGGATCACCTGATGCATATGAATGCATGCCGGATAAATAATAGTTTACTCCGAAATATGTCATCAGGACAGATGAGAAGGCAAACAGAGACATCAGGTTAAATGTGAAGATATCTTTCATTCCGGGAATCATGCGGCTGTGTATAACTATACTATATATTATAATGGTAATAAGCGACCATGTTTCCTTTGGATCCCATCCCCAGTAGCGGCCCCACGATTCATTTGCCCATACTGCCCCGAGAAAGGTACCTATTGTCAGGAAACAGAGCCCCAGGGTAAGCGACTTATAATTGATAACTGTCAGCTCATCAATAGTACTTGCAATCCTTTCCCGGTTCTTATCGTTCGATAATGCCAGCAATATCATCGTGATAAGTCCAAGTATTGCCCCGAGTCCGAGGAACCCATAGCTGCCGGTAATGACCGATACATGCAGTGTCAGCCAATATGACTTAAGAACAGGTACGAGGTTGGTGATCTCCGGATCCATAAAGCTGAGATGAGCAACCATCAGAGTCATTGAGGCCAGCACAGCAGTTGCGGAAAGAGCAAAAACCGATTTGCGACTGAAAATAAATCCTGCCAGGAGTGTCACCCATGAAATAAAGATCATCGATTCATACCCGTTGCTCATTGGTGAATGGCCCGCGATATACCATCTGAGACCCAAACCGAGAGTGTGAAACAAAAACCCTGTAAAAAGCAACCATCCAAGAACTTTTACAAATAGTGACTTCTCCTTTTTCCCCCTGATAACCATGGTAATCAGCCCGATAAGCATGATCAGCCCAATAGTAGCATAAAACGGGAAAAGCCTTTCAAAGATGCTGAGTTTATAGTATAATAATTCCCCGTTGATTCTTGATTTTGATGGAAGATCATACTCTGCAAGCCTGATCTGATAGTCACTGATTGATCCTGTAACTTGCCGGGCAGTTGCCAGATTATTTGTCTGCAGAGCATCTGTTATGACAGTAATAATATTTTTCAGGTAAAGCGAATCATCTTTGCTCAAAGCTTTTTGAAGTGCTTCCTGCGGTGATCCCCAGTCGTGTGTCCCATCCTTTAGAGGAAATAATTTTAAAAAATCCCCATTACATATCATATAAACTATATTCACCCTTTCGTCGATTTTCATCAACTCCTTATCCATTTTGTTTCTTTTACCCGGTGGTTTGGAATATGCAGCATTAACCTCTTCAGATATTTTATAAGTCCCGCTTCCATCAAGTTTAACAAGATCGGAAAACGAAGCAAATTTCCCTCTTATACCCAGTCTGGTCTTGAGATCTGAATTTGAAACTCTGATTAAAGGAACATCTTTCCAGTTATCAAAGTCGAGATACAGGCCAAGGAAGACCTGCATTGAAGTCAGCCCTTCAAATTTATTCTCCCTGGTCACCTTTCGAAGAATATCGTTACTCATAGTGAAAAGAGGTTTGGTCCTCCCCTTCTGATCCTGAACCAGTACTTTGCCAAACTCCTCAGCGACCAGCTTATCCGGAATCAGCTTTTGGGCATTAACACCTGTCGTCCCTGACAAAAACAGAATCAGAAGAACAGCAGGAATAGTTTTCCTGAGGTTTGATTGCCAGTATCCGGCGTTGATATTATGGAATACTGAATTTTTACTGAATAAAGCAAGAATGATAAATAATAAAAGCAAGGAATACCCTGAATATGAAACAAGCATACCTGCCATATCGTGGTTAACCGACAAAATTGTCCCTTTTTCATCCCGATCGAACGAGGACTGGTAAAAACGGTACCCTTTATATTTAAGGATGTTATTCATAAAAATCTTGAAAGGTTTCTCAATATTTTCAGTTCTATCGAGAAGAATTACATCGCTCCTATAACCCGAGGGGCTGTCAGAACCCGGGTATCTTTCGAGAACGAAATCATTAAGCTTAATACTGAAAGGTAATATTGTTGACTTTGAGCCGTAACTGATCTTATTTGAAAAACATTCTTTCTGCTCTTCGCCCTCTCGTATATGCATAGTCCCTTCCCAACCGAAATACCTGGTTATGCCAGCCCCGGCTATCATCAGAATAAATGAAAGATGAAAAAGGAAAACAGGAAGCTTCCCTCTCTTGTATAATTTGAAAATAATCATTTGTCCGACAAGGTTTATCGCAAGCAGTAATAATATTAATTCAAACCACTTTGAATTATACACCATATTGTAAGCTGCAGACGACCCAAAGTCATTTTCGATGAATGTAGCTGCTGCCATAGCAACAGCAAATAATACAAATAAGACACCCATCAAAACAGGAGTAAAAAGCAATTTTACTATTTTCATCCGTACAAAATTATTTATAATAGGTCGGATAGCTTGTCCCGCAAAGGCGGGAGAGCTCGCCCCGATGCATCGGGGCTCGGTTCATAATGTCTTGAACCTTTTGTCTTTTATCTTGGTTCTATACTTTTGTCTTGTGACTTTTGTCTTTTATCTTGGTTCTATACTTTTGTCTTTTTTGAAGTTTGTGAACGGCGAAGCCCTCAA
>JAPLEB010000132.1 GCA_026391555.1 Bacteroidia bacterium
TCTATAATGAATACTATTTCGCAACCGTGGAATTATCTCTATTTCCTGTTTCATAATAATACCTGTGACCACAGCACACTTATCAGCTATATTGATTGGAGTAAGGCCACGTTTGACGAAATCTGCTATTACGGGTCTCCAATTATTTCTAGCCTGTTTCCCCACAATAATCGGGAAAACATCCACCCCGCTATTATCAAGAGTAAACGTTCCTGAACCATCATAAGAAACATAAACTGCATTAACGCTGGCTAAAAGGATAGATGATGTCAGTGTAATCCTAAGTAGAGCGGACGGAGGGCTTCCTAACCTTACAGGCGAACCAGATATAGAAGCAGGACTACCTCCAACTGTTATAGTCCACCCTGTCGAATTCCCGGCAGTTTCTATAGGAAGGTCAAATTCCAGAACCAGTTGATTCTGATCAGTATTAGTAAATGTTATTGGATAGATATTGCTTCCAATAACAGTAGGGATCAGGTGATCCTGCGAAAACAGGCTGGATGTTGATAAGATAATGCTTGTCAACAAAGCAAATAATATTCTTGCTTTCATATAGAAAGTATTTTTAATTTCAGAGAATGTTGACGTCTTCATGTCAGGGTGGTTTAGTTGCAATATAAAATGAAGCTATTTCAGCTAAAATCAAGACTACAAGATAGGGAAAAAGGTTGCACGATTTTAGTGTTCCGGGTGCCGTGTTTCGGGTGCCGTGTAAAACTTTTAGATTCCGGGTTCCGGGTTTCGAGTGCAGAGCTTATCAATAATTAAGCTTAACACCCTTATATTCAGATGTTTTAAGACTTTTTATAAGATTGAATAGATTCCTTATTACCACCTCGCTCAAATCCTTCTGCAATATTGTCTGAAACTGAACCAGAAGAGCTTCTCATTTGATCACGGAATCTGAAATCCTTACAAAACGGTTCTTTCATATTGACTGATTTTTAGCAAAAAAAATCCGAAATACCAGCGAAAACAAAGGCTAAATTAAACAAACCGGAAACCGGAACCCGGAACCCGAAACGCAAAATCAACGGCTTTTTGAAGCGAAGAAGTTCAGGGTTCGAGGTGTGTGGTGTGAGGGGTGAGGCGTGAGGTTAATTAAATTGGGGGAATCAGTTGCTGATTAAAAATTATATCATAATTTTACTTGCGAAATATATCGCAACGAATAAAATCGCAAGAAGATGAAAACAAACCCCTTTAAGTTTGGGTCGGTAGTTGACGGGCCATATTTTACAGACCGGGAAAATGAGCTGGAAAAGATAGCCTCATACATTAACGGAGAAAACCATCTGATTCTGATTAGTCCGAGAAGGTTTGGAAAAACAAGCCTGATCAGGAAAATTGTCAATGAATCGGAGCGTAAATATGTTTTTCTGGATATGCAGATTGTACTCTCGGCCGAAGATTTCGCATCACAACTCCTTAAACGTGTTTACCGCATTTATCCCGTTCAGAAACTAAAAAATTATATTAAGTCATTCAGGGTCATCCCTGTGGTAAACATAAATCCTGTAACAGGAGAACCGGAGATATCATTTATGCCTAACTCAAAAAAGCTAACTCCACTTGAAGATGTCTTAAACCTGATTGAAAATCTCGGAACAGAAAAGAAAAAGATAATAGTTGTACTGGATGAGTTTCAGGATATTTTCAGAATAGATAATGGACTGGAGCGGTTTCTTCGGTCTGTGATGCAGAATCACAGACATATTAACTACATTTTTATGGGCAGCAGTGAATCGATGATAAGGGAGATCTTTGAAAAGAAGAGTTCGCCGTTTTACCGTTTTGGTACGTTGATGACACTGGGGAAGATTGCACCGGAAAAGTTTACTCCGTTCCTTGTGAAAAAGTTTGAACTAATAAGTGATAAGGGTAAAGAACTTTCGGAAGGATTATTAGCCATGACCGATTGCCATCCTTATTATACACAACAACTTGCATTTACTATATGGGAAAATCTTATCCGCTCCGGCTATTCACCGGAAATAATTAAAAACTCGGCTGAGGAGATTGTCCTTAGCCATGACAATGATTATGAGCGTCTCTGGAATAATTTTAACCGTACCGACATGATGGTTTTGAACGGAATGTCTGTAAGTGATATTTCTCCTCTTTCTGATGAGTTTTCAAGGTTATTTGGAACAGGGGCCGCCAGCACTGTTTTCAGTACGTTAAAGAGATTAACCCGAAAAGGAATATTAATTAAAGAAGGTTCGGTATATAAGATTGATGATTCCTTTTTTAAGATGTGGATTATTAAAAGGAGGAGGATGTAAAGGTTCAAGGTGTGAGGGGAGCGGGGAGCGGGGAGCGATGAGCGGAGTAGAAACCCTTAAAGATCTAATGACTTAATGTCCTAAGAAGATGGTTTAATCTGCTTAAAGCATATAATGGTAAATTGATCATCCATTCCTGTTTGCGAAAATCTGACATAGAGGTACGGATTGAAACTGACGGACTGAACTTTTCCATATACACTTTCAGGCTTTTGGCCTGTAAATTTTCTTCAGCTTTGACTTCAATAGGAATAATTAAGCCATTAGTCTGGACAACGAAATCAATTTCCGCAGTTGATCGCTCAGCCGACCAGTAATAAACAACATACTCGCAATTACTGCTAAGTTGCTGTAATACATACTGCTCAGTTAACGCACCTTTGAATTCGGTAAAGACAGTATTTCCTTCAAGCAGGGTCCTTGCATCAATATCTCCCATCGCTGTTAATAATCCAATATCTACCAAAAATATTTTAAAAGAACTTCTGTCTTCATAAGCTTTCAAAGGGCGAGCAGGTTTATTTACACGACTGATCCTATAAACCTGTCCGCAACCAATTAACCACGATAAAGCCAATTCATAATCTTTCGCACGGGAACCTTCTTTTATTATTCCATAAATAAACTTGCGATTCTCTTTCGCCAATTGTGCCGGTATTGAATTCCATATCATTCGGATACGCGGAACAATTTCCTTTGGAGCATGTTTCGAAAAATCCTGCTCATAAGCATCCAAAATGTGTTTTTGAATAACCCTGACTTCTTTAAAATTATTGTTTTGGCTAAATCTCAAAACAGCTTCAGGCATACCTCCAACATAATAGTAATGCCTCAATCTTTCAATAAATTTTGATTTATACGTTGTTATCAGCTTCCAGTCGGCACTGTCAAGAATCGTCATAAGAGAACTTTCCCCTATTGCATCAAGAAATTCTAAAAATGTTAGCGGATGCAAATCCATGAACATCACTTTTCCAACCGGGAATGAAACATTTGAATGAAGGGCAACTCCCAGTAACGATCCGGCCGCCACAATATGATATTCAGGGGCATCTTCCTGAAAATACTTTAAAGCCGTTATTGCTTCCGGCACAGCCTGAATTTCATCAAAAATCAATAATGTGTTCTCAGCTTGTATCGTCAGTCCTGATTCTGCCTGTAAGGCCACTATCACTCTTTTTATATCAAAATCATCTGTAAATAAAGTACTTAATCTTTTACTTTTCTCAAAATTCAAATAAATTGTCTGAGCATATTGAGTCCTGCCAAATTCTTTCATCAGCCATGTCTTGCCAACCTGCCTTGCGCCCCTTATGATTAATGGTTTTCGGGAAGCCGAATTCTTCCAGGCTATCAATTCACCTGATTTAGTTCTTCTCATATCTTATTTTTGACACAAAGATACATTTTTACAAATGACTATTTGTATGTGAAGTACGTTTTTTCAAAGGTCTTTTATGTATTTAGTCAAATGTTTTGTACTGAAATACATGGTGCGATGGAGGGGCGAAGGGCAAAAAGACAAAAGTCGAAATAACCAGCCTTATCTGCTTCCGATTGTTACCTCCTTCAGAACTGTTTCTCCGGCTCCGATAATAATTTCAAATAATTTGAAATTCGTATCAGAAGAGGATTGTTTAGGGCTGATACCCGGCTGACCAAGCTGATTAGCTGCCCATGTCCATTTCGATGCAAGAGCGGCAAGGGAATTTATTGTTTCAGAGATCTGAGATTCAGTAAGTACTCCATACGAACTAAGTGAGCCGTTGGTAAATCCAAGTTTCAGTTCGTTGGAACCAATCCCCGGCTTAAGCACAAGATACTGAGGATTGGCAAGGTCGGGCAGGTAGACCACAGTTGTCTTAACAAGATTATCCTTTTCAGCATTTGTTTCAACAAGCAAATAAGGCTTTACAGTATAGAACTTTAATCCGGTTTCGCCGGTTAAATCGGATCTTGAATAGATCTTAACAGACGCACATCCGCTTAATAAGCAGACTAACAGGGTAAGCACTCCCAGAACCGGGCGGGCTCTGAAATAATCATTAATTGTCTCCATTTTTCTTTTATCCGGGTCCATACGGCAAATATACAAATTCTGTTCTTATGCTGGATGAGAAAATCAACCTCTGCTTTGTTGCCCGATCGCCAATAACGCGGTATCCCTTCAAACTGTGGCAGAAGGCCGGACAAAATAAAATTCTCTGTCAATGAGCCCTTGAATTCGGTAAAGAGACGGTTCCCTTCGGTAATTGCAACAGGATCAAGTAATGACAATCGACGAAGTAACCCGGCATCGGGAATATAAATCTTAAATGCCGTAAGATTGTCGTATGCCGATAATGGGATAAACGGTTTTGTGCAGGCTTATCCTTCCACTCAACTAATTGCTTTAATATATTTCTTTTTATCTCCATTGATTCACACTTTAAATATTGTTTTCGTGAATTATATCACGTTTATTACATTAATTAATGGCAAAACTAATAAATATTTTAAAAATATATGACTATCGGTTATCATTAACAAAGAAGATAAGTATATAGAAATACAATTATTTATTTGTTTATTTGCCTTTGGCGAGCTCCCCCGCCTGGCGGACGAACTCATCTTTTACTTCGGAAATAATTCTGCCGGCTGATTTCAGAGGAAGAGAGATAATTTTTGCCACTTCGGTACAACCATTTAATGTAGGTTTGCCTTTCCCGTTAATTGTTGTGGTGCGATTGCCGTTAAAACCTTCCGAGCGTTGTTCCTGGAATAAGCAATATTTATCAATCGTAATTGACTAAATTACAATAATTAATATATGTATCAATCATAAAGTAGAAAATATCGTAATTGTAACCTGATTTTTGAATTATACCGTATCGCAGCCTGGCAATACAAGACTTGCATTTATTGTAAGCTGCGCCTATGCAGTGATGGTCACCCTCTGCTCCCCATTTTCAACAACAAATACTTCCCTACGTTCTTCACATTCTGCTAAACAAGCTCCCCCACCCGGGAAGCAATGAACGTAGAACGATGAGCGGCACTTCATTAGTGTGTTCACGCCCGGGAGTAACGGTGCAGTACCTTGCATGCACCGTAATTGCGAGGATGGCATCAGCCGGCCGAAGCAACTTCATTAACCCTCCACCGTAAACTTTCTGATTTCACCCTTTCTTTTCTCATTTACTGTTGTTCAGGTTAACAACAATGCTCAAGAATATTACCGGTATAAAGGCCATAAACCGGGAAAACTAAATCCCAATTGCGACCCCACACCAAATTGCCATTTTCGATTTTGAATTTTTTGAAATTATTTATGTTATTGTACTTATCCCATTGCGGATGGGGATTTTCTTTTAAAAACGGTCCAAAATCTATAACTCTGAAAGTATTGTCAGAAAACTCAATTTTAACCTTGTAAGAATGAAGGTGAGTTGCACGGATAACTATAATTGTATTCATGGTTATACTTTTTTTGTGATTTTTTCACTTTTGACCCTTTGCTTATAAACATAAAACTGAAGCCACTTGGTTACAACATGGTTGTGATACACTTTAAGAAAATTAATAATATCCTGATGTTTATTGCCTGGTATTGGTTGCCGGCCTGTAACATTGGAAAATTCTAATGATATTAAAGCACCATTGTCATATATGAAAGTAACCTTGCTTTCATACTCAGCATACTGAACATGCACATGAATAGGTTCATGATCATTGGCATAAAAGAGAAATATAAATCCGAAATACTCAAATATTTTTGGCATGATCTTTAAATTTAAACAATCTTATTCCCTAATATTCGAGAAAAAGCCGGGTTTAGCCTAATCAACCGGAAGCTTATTGTATACATAGCAAAGATAAAAAAAATTAAAGAAGATTCCCGGAAAACTTTCTATTGCGACCAAAATAAAAGCCAATGCGCTCGCGGTTAGTGTACTGCCTTTAGCCTGATATATAAGATGATACTTATTCCCTCATCTTATCAAAAAAAACTTCCCCACATACTTTCATTCTGCCAGACCAGTTCCTTCACCTGGGAAGCAATGAACGTAGAACGATGAGCGGCACTTCATTAGTGTGTTCACGGGTATGACGTTGCATGTAAGTGGGGCTGTGGAGGCGAGTGACGGTGCAGGGAAGCGGGGCTGTGGATGGAAGTGACGGATTGCTTCGTCGTCCCGATAGCTATCGGGACTCCTCGCGATGACGCAGTAACATTACTTACACCGTCATTGCGAGGACGACGAAGGAGGACGAAGCAATCCTTAGCTCCCATCCGGAATAAAACTTAAGTCAACCCACCCCGGATTAACCTTATTTATTCATACAACAACTGCTTTAGTTTGCTAAGTTGCTCCTGATGTTTTGATGGTGAGTTTACCTTTAGAGTATTAATGTTTTGAAGTTTCCATACTATCGCCGGAAATATTTTAAAATTACTGAAGGAATTGATGTCCCAATCAGGCATTCCTGATTTATAACTTATCAAGAATAGTTTATCTGAATCTGTTATTATTACCCTTATGGTTGATATTACTTTCTCTCGTATTTTTTCAAATTCTTCATAGGTGAAAATCTCTCTCGTCATTCCGGAAAATTGATTTTTAAATGTACTCTTCTGATCAATCAGGGCAGGGTTCAATAGTTCATGTAATGGCCTTGGACTGCTAAGCAAACATAATAGAAGTCCCTGTTTCAGATCACCATAAATACCAACCTCAGAAAACATATCTTTTAAATCAAAAATATCTCTTGGATGCTGACGATCCAAAGCTGCGCAAATTTTACCACCATATAACTCTGGCCAAATGATATTAAAGGCATTTCTGCATAGAGGCCAAACTCTTTCTGGGCAGAACTGCAAAGGGGCATGATCATTGGCTTCTTAAGTGCACCCCTGTTAATAGTGTTGATCTCAACTTTTACATTCACTCCCTTCAGCGAACATACAATTTTACTTTCTCCGCTATGTTCATCTGGACCTGAAATATGGATTCCCGTAATTATTCTGGACAGGTTGAGCTTTACCCTTCCCAGTATTTCTCTGATATTTGACAGGCTCAAGTTACGGTCATTTATTGGTAGATAAGTAAGATCAATATCAACTGACAATCTTGGCATCTCCTTGACAAACAAATTAATAGCCGTTCCGCCATGCAAGGCCACATCTGGTTCTTTTGCAATAAGCGGTAAAATCCTGATTATAAGTGATACTTGCTTTTTATAGCTGTCGGTCATACTTTAGCTAATTCAGGTGGTACAGTAATTTGAAAATCAGGAATAAAAACTCCATTTTTTACTATGCTCCTTTTACCCTTCCCTATATCTAACCGACTTATGTCCAGATGATTTACCCATAAATGTTTTGCTTTGACAGCCAAATAAAGAAATAACCTGACAATTTTAACTGAAGTACATTTGGATAAAAGTAACTGAGCGTCATCAGGATGTATGGCGGTTAATCCTTCCATTATCTGATAAGCATCGGTCAGACTAAAACTATCAGGAGTAAGATACAAGCACTCCATTAAAGCACGTACTGCTGAGGAAATCATAACTTTGAATGATTTTTCTTCAAAAGGTACTAATCCTATATCCCCGGAAAGGAAATCAGTCTTATGCACTATAAATTCTATGCCCCAGTCGTTTTCTCGAAACCACGAGGGGAGATGTGTTCCCCGTGGAGCAAAAAGGGTTCGTTTTCTTTCATCCAACTCAAGATAATGAGACATTCCCAAAATATTCAAAGCAGAGCGACCGCCTATGTGAATTTTCCTCTTTGACTGATTCTGAATTGTATAAATAGCGCCAACCCAGCTTACCTCCTGTCCGGTTCTTATCAAAGCACCACGACCTATAGGTTTTAACCAGCCGGATTTTATATATTTTCGCTGAAGATCGCGTGAATAGCCATTTGCTTCCAACCAGGATGCAAGAAATACAACCCCCGGTGGTTGAGATTGAAGAAGAAGGTTTATTTTTGTTTGTTTATTCGTACTCATGGTACAAATTTACATACATTTTTAAACCCAAATACATTTTATAAGATATTTCTATATAAATTGAATATCGTTGAGCGGTATTCAGCAATCGGAACTTTGGTTGGAATCAATAATTACTGCCTTTTAAACACAGGTAATCAGTATTCAGTAATCAGCATTCGGTACTTTCTGTTTGAAATTACAGATTGCTGTTATACAATTACTTAAAACCGATTACTGATTACTGATTACCGATTACCTTCCACTACTGATTACCGATTACCTTTCTACAACGACTTAACTCTTCCACCCCCCAACCACCCACACAACTCCCACTCCCAGAATAACCCCTGCAACATTCGACAGCCAGTCGAGCGGATTAAAAGTCCTTGCCGGAACACACAGCTGCACCACCAAGGTAAGTGTTGCGAGCAACAGATTGCTTCGTCGTCCCGATAGCTATCGGGACTCCTCGCAATGACGCAGTAACATTACTTACACCGTCATTGCGAGGACGACGAAGGAGGACGAAGCAATCCTTAGCTCCCATCCGGAATAAAACTTAAGTCAACCCACCCCGGATTAACCATGTTTATTAAATCCACCTTTTTCTTCCTCGACCCTCCCTTTAGCTGCTTCTCTCGTTTTACTATCCGGATGTTTCTTGAATTTTGATTTTTAATACCGATGTGCAAATTTTTGTACCAATAACCAACCTAACCAAAATAATCTATGGAATATATATGACTGAATGAAAAAGATAGTCCAAACGAATGGTTAAAACAAAGTTATGATTGACCGGCGAACCCTTGCTTTTGCCAAAAGGCTGCACCGATGACTACCAGAAAGGCGCACCGGTAAGCAGTTTTAATTCATCCTATCTGGCCATCTTTAATTCCTTATAAAGCGTAAGAGCATAATTAATCATAAAAATTATGGAATCCTTTTTGTCTTAATCCATCTTTTAATTTTTTATCTCCAGTCCATAATGGAATCGCAAAATCAATTGATAACGCTACAAACGGCGTATCTTTGATATCAACATCATGGCATAAATCGTAAGCTATTTGCCGACTTTCTATGCCAATAAAATCCATTGGAATAAAGTTGATTCGCTCTATGATACCATTAAAATATAAATAGAACTCCGATTCTGTGAGTTTTGAACTTTTGAGCAATTTGTCTTTATGCTTATAAATTTCCGAGATCAAAATATTGGGGGAATAGAAATTCATGTTGCTTTCAAAGAAAATGTCCCTAATTTGTGATGCCTTTGGAATCAATGCTGAAAACACCAGATTAGTGTCAACAACCACAGAATTTGTTATCATTTCTTTACCTCACTAAGAAACTTTTCTCCATTCTCATTCCACCAATCCTGATTAATTTGTTCAGCAACGCTCATAATTGCGGAATTAAAACCTGACTTTTGGGCTAAACTCTCCATTTGAAGCCTTTTAACCAATGAAATTAAATAATTCTCATCGAATCCTTTTTTATTCAGCTTCAAGACCATTTGGTCGCCTGAATTTTCAATAACAAAATTATCCATATTAGATTTTTTTCAAATTTAAAGATAATAATCCATTCAAACCTGTATTAACTTTAAAAGTTGTTCTTATGTTTTAACGTAGGCTATAACCCCGGTATAAAAGTGTTTTTATGTTTTCAATCAGGTTTGATGGTATAGGAACTGTTTAGGCTTAAGTACTTAGGTTGTCGGTTGATGGTTATGGGGTTGTGGAGGCGAGTGACGGCGCAGGGAAGCAGAGAACCGGGCACCGCCAGGCGGAAGCCAGCCCCGACCTAAGCCCCCCGGGGGTCAGTTGTGGAAAAATATCCTTTTATAGGCCAAATTGACCTGAATCGACCCACTCCATACCAAGGAGAGACCAGAAATCCAGAGCCAGATTATTAAGAACATAATCGTATGGCAACCATCCATAACCTTTATCGCCCCATTCTTTTCCCCAGGAGTTCCTGATCAGAAGCGCTCCTGTGGCTATTTTATTATTGTCAAGGTTTTTTATCTTTTTTGTGTCATCATATCCTACTGCAACTATTGCATGACCCCATTCAGCCGATTCTCCATCAGCTGGATAAGGGATGCCACCTTTTGTATCGGATTTGTCGAATGACGGAAATCCCCAGAAACCAAACATCGAGGGAATACCTGCTTCAAGATATTTTTTAACCGAATCGAGAACTGCAGGATAAGGGATATTGGCGCCAAGAGGATCGTGACAAAAATATTTCAACGCTTCATAATTATCGGCGATTGAATAAACAAACGCATCTGGTTCCTTTTCAAAATCATCTACATTATATGGCCAGTACTTTTCAGCCGGAACACCACAAAGTACCAGGGCTCCCATTGTACATCTAAGCCATCCTCCGGCATCACCTGTTACCTGCATGAGATTACGGGTAGTCTTGTATAGAAAAAGACGGGAGCCTTCAATGTGTTTTTTAAATGCTCTTTTCTCGTAGTATTCAACAATTCCGATTCCGGCATTAGCTGTACAGGAACCAAGAGAACCCTGATTTTTTACCGGCGAGCACCATTGCCGGAGATCGAC
>JAPLEB010000108.1 GCA_026391555.1 Bacteroidia bacterium
ATGAAATACAGGTCACAAGTAAAACCAGGTAGAGGTGCAAAGAAAAATTTTCTTTCCGGTTTCCCTTCCTGGGAAATACTGAAAAAAGAGATGCAGGGTATCTCTTTTCCTGATTATCGTGAAGCAAACGGTCATATTCATACGCCGTATTCGTTCAGCGCTTTCTCAGAGATGGAGACTGTATTTAAAATGGCAGTAGACGAAAAGATTGCCCTTTTGGGTATCAACGATTTTTATGTAACGGATGGTTACGACGCCTTTCACAAGGGATGTCTTGAGAATAATATCTTTCCTCTGTTCAATATCGAGTTTATCGGACTCATGAAAGAAGAACAGCAAAAAGGAGTCAGAATTAATGATCCAAATAATCCGGGCAGGATATATTTCAGCGGCAAAGGTCTTGATTACCCGTTTCATACCGGATTTATGCTGAGAAAACAACTGAAAAGTGTTATTAAAGCCAGCCAGGTTCAGATAAGAGCCATGATAGCCAAACTGAACCATCTGATTGAAAAAGAAAATCCCTCTCTTAAACTTACTTACGAAACAATTAAAAAGAAATATGCACATGATCTGGTCCGCGAGCGTCATATAGCAAAAGCTCTGAGGATATTGGCCTTTGAGAGTTTTTCTTCACCTGAAGATCAACTCCATTTTCTTGAGACATTGTATGGCGGTAAAAAATCGAAAACCGGATTGGCTGATACATCTGCACTTGAAAACGAGATACGATCGAACCTTCTGAAGAGCGGGGGAGCAGCTTTTGTTGCAGAGGATGAAAGCTCTTTCCTGGAACTTAAAAAAATCATCAGAATCATTATTAAAGCCGGTGGAATTCCTTGTTATCCTGTACTCCTCGATGACCCTTCGGGTAAGTTTACCGAATACGAATCAGACCCTGAGAAATTATATCTCTCACTAAAGGAACTCGGCATTGAATGTATCGAACTGATTCCAGGCAGAAATGATTTAAACATTTTGAAAAATTTTGTCGATTTTTTTCATAATAAAGGATTTATAATAACTTTGGGTACTGAGCATAACACACCGGAGATGATTCCTCTGACAGTTACAACCAGGGGCTCTAAACCCCTTGACGAATCATTAAAAAGGATTGCATGGGAAGGTGCCTGTGTTATAGCCGCGCACCAGTATCTGAGAGCCGATGGCAGACAAGGTTATGTTTTACCAGATGGAACACATAGTGCAAAACAAATGATAGAATTGATTTATCTTGGACAAATAGTTATTGAATACTTCTTAAACAAGCGTCAACATGAAGCCGGAAATTAATGAACTGATTGAAATATCGAAGTATTACGGAGCCAATAAGGAATACGTGATTGCCGGAGGCGGAAACACATCTTTCAAGGATGAACAAACTATCTGGATCAAAGCAAGCGGACAATCATTAGCTGAACTGACTGAAGATGGTCTTGTGGCATTAAGCAGGGAAAAACTTCATGTAATATCATCGAATATTTATTCTGATGACCCTGCTGCCAGGGAAGAACAGGTTAAAGCAGACATGTTCCTGAGTATTCTCGATCCTTGGAAAAACAAGCGCCCGTCGGTTGAGACTTCCCTGCATGAGATCATTCAATATAAATTTATAGTACACCTTCATCCCACCCTGATCAACGGATTACTCTGCAGCAGGAATGCAAAGAGTTTGACTCATAAACTCTTCGGAGAAAGTGTTCTTTTTGTACCATATACTGATCCCGGATATATCCTTTTTAAGAAACTTGAATCAGAGATAACTTTGTGCCGTGAGAAGTTTTCACGCGATCCTCAGATTATATTTCTTGAAAACCACGGGTCGTTTGTTGGCGCTGACACCATAGAAGAGATAAAGAAGATATATAACGACATTATTCAGAAAATTGAAGAGCAGATACCTCCGATTTCAGAAATTACACCACTACCATATAATCCATTGCTTAACAAAGTTCTCCCGGGTTTAAGAATTCTTCTTTCAGGTGAACAACCCGGTGTAATAAGGTTCCGGAACAACTCTCTTATTGCAAATTTTTATCAGAATCAACAGGAGTTTCATAAAATCTCATTACCTCTTACGCCGGATATTATTGTTTACTGCAAAACCAGGTATTTATATATTGAACAATCATCAACCGCGGAGAAGATACTTGATTCATTCCATCATCAATTGCCTCGCTTTGTCAGCGAATATGGCTTTTTACCCAAGGTCTTTATAATAAAAGATATGGGAGTTTTTGCCATTGCAGAAAGTTGGGCATCTGCCGAAGCCTGCCTCGATGTTTATGAAGAACTTATAAAGATCAGCTACTATGCTTCTCTCTGCGGGGGTATTAAATTCCTGACCCCTGAGCAGGTATCATTCATCGATCAGTGGGAGGTCGAGAATTACAGAAGAAAAGTCTCGCAGATTACCGGTTCAGGCAACAAGCTGAATAATAAAATTGCCATCGTGACAGGAGGCGCCCAGGGTTTTGGAGCAGGGATTGCAGAAGCGCTTTTCTCGTTAAACCTTAATGTGGTGATCGCTGATCTTAACGAAGAGACAGGCAATTCTTTCGCTTCCGGGTTGACATCAAAAAAAACATCCAATAAGGCCATATTTGTCAAAACAGATGTCTCAGATCCGGTTTCGGTAAAAGATCTTATCATTGAAACCGTAAAAGAGTTTGGCGGGTTGGATATTATTATAAGTAATGCGGGTGTTTTAAGGGCCGGGAGCCTTGATGATATGGACCCTGAAACATTTTCGATGACTACTAATGTTAACTACAATGGCTATGTCCATTGTGCCAAATATGCTTCAGATGTTATGAAACTTCAGAACCGGGAGAATCCTGATTTTTTTACCGATATTATCCAGATCAATTCAAAATCGGGTCTCAGGGGAAGTAATCGCAATTTTGCCTACGCCGGCGCAAAATTCGGTGGAATAGGGCTCACACAATCATTTGCCATGGAACTGGCTCCTTTCAGAATTAAGGTGAACTCAATCTGCCCGGGTAATTTTTATGAAGGGCCGTTGTGGTCAGATCCTCATAACGGGTTGTTTGTCCAATATCTTAAGACGGGGAAGGTTCCCGGGGCAAAAAGTATTGAGGAGGTAAGAAAATTTTACGAGGACCAGGTACCTATGAAAAGGGGTTGCAAGTTGGGAGATGTGATGAAAGCGCTTTTATATATTGTTGACCAGGAATATGAAACGGGCCAGGCTGTTCCGGTAACTGGTGGACAGGTGATGCTGGGGTAAATGGCGCAGGGCGCAGGGCAAAAGGTGAGAGGCTTTAGGTTTTTGAATCTTGAATCTTGAATCTTGAATATAAAATGAATGAAGACAAAGGCAGTACGAATATACGGCAAGAAGGATCTTCGACTGGAAGAATTTGATCTGCCGGAATTGAAGGATGACGAGATACTGGCAAGAGTGGTTTCCGACAGTATCTGCATGTCGTCGCATAAAGCAGCGCTTCAGGGTGCTGATCATAAACGTGTTCCTGACGATATTCATATAAACCCTACAATTATCGGACATGAATTTGCCGGGGTATTACTTGAAGTAGGGAAGAAATGGCAGCATAAATTCAAAGCCGGTCAGAAGTTCTCGATTCAACCTGCAATGAACCGGATGGGAACTCTTCATGCTCCGGGTTACTCCTACCGTTTTATTGGCGGTGATGCAACTTACGTGATTATCCCTTCAATTGTGATGGAAGCCGATTGCCTGCTGCCATACCATGGCGAGGCCTTTTTCCCTGCATCTCTTTCTGAACCTATGTCGTGCATTGTCGGAGCATTTCATGCAAGCTATCATATTCCCCCCGGAACATACGTGCATGAAATGGGGATACGAAAGGGAGGAAAGATGGCTATTCTTGCGGGTGTCGGTCCAATGGGGTTAGGAGCAATAGATTATGCATTACATCAGGAACGGAAACCCGGGTTGCTGGTGGTTACAGATATTGATGATAACCGTCTTGCCAGAGCATCATGCCTTTTCACACCTGAGCATGCTGAAAAAGAGGGGATCAGGTTAATTTATGTCAATACCGGCAAGATGAACGATCCTGTTAAGCATTCGCGTGATCTGACAGGAGGAACAGGATTTGATGATGTTTTCGTGTTTGCCCCGGTCAAACCTGTCATTGAACAGGGCGATGCAATCCTGGGCTTCGACGGGTGCCTCAATTTCTTTGCCGGTCCCACGAATCCCGGATTTAAAGCTGAATTAAATTTCTATAATGTTCATTACGCCTTCACACATATTGTTGGCACATCAGGTGGTAATACTGATGACATGAGGGAATCATTAAAACTAATGGGCGAAGGAAAGATCAATCCTGCTATTATGATCACCCATGTCGGAGGTTTAGATGCAGTCGTTGATACTACATTGAATCTTCCTCAGATTCCTGGAGGTAAGAAACTCATTTACACTAATATATCAATGCCACTTGTCTCTCTTTACAAGCTTGGTGAATTAGGCAAAAGTGATACATTTTATGCCGGGCTTCACGAAATTGTGTCAAAAAACGATTATATATGGTCGCTTGAAGCAGAGAAGTACCTGCTACAACACGCAAAACCAATTTAAAAAAAAGAGAGGAAAATTTGGTTTTTAAATATTAATTAATATATTTGAATCCAACAATAATGGCATTAAAAAAATTTAGTTTTTGAGGTGCCCTTAAGAAGTTGATAACCATCTAACTAGTACAAACCAATGGGAAAAAAATGTAATGAACTATGTGGTTCTTGTTCTCACATAAGAGAATTTCTTATGGTGATGAAACTAACTATCCTGCTTTTTTTTACGGGTTTAATTAGTTTAAACGCAGCAACATATTCCGGCGCTGCCAAAATAAACCCTGGAGTAGAAAATCCCGCTTCAGTTGCGGGGACTGTAAAATCTAACGCTTCTTCGGACCAGCAACAAAAGAAAAAAATCAGCGGAAGCGTCAAAGATGAAAATGGTGAGCCAATTATCGGCGCCACTATTATTGTTTCCGGAACAACACTGGGCACTCTTACCGATATTGGAGGTAAATTTGCATTGGAGATTCCCGCAGACTCAAAAACATTGTCCGTTTCTTTTGTCGGGTTGGAAACTCAGGATTTTGCGATAGAAAAGTTGACTGAATTTAATCTTATCCTGAAAAGTACAGCGATAGCGCTCAGTGAAGTTGTGGTTGTAGGTTACGGCGTTCAGAAGAAGGAGAGCGTTGTAGGGGCGATTACCCAGGTAGATAATGTTTCTATCGTTAAGTCGGGTGTCTCGACAATTACAAATGCCATCGCCGGTAAACTTTCGGGTGTGCTAACGTTACAGCAATCAGGACAACCTGGCATTAATGATGCAGAAATCATTATCCGCGGTCTGTCAAGCTGGAACGGGTCACAACCTTTGATAATGGTCGACGGGGTGGAACGCGATTTCAAAGATCTGGATCCCAATGAAATAAATACTATCTCTGTCTTAAAAGATGCTTCCTCAACGGCAGTATTCGGAGCCAAAGGAGCCAATGGTGTTATTCTCGTGACTACCAAAAGGGGTATTACCGGAAAGCCTGATCTGAATTTTTCGGCATCAACAGGTATAGATATCCCAACGCGGTTGCCGAAATTTATTGACTCATATACCACTATGAGCCTCCTCAATGTTGCAAATATGAATGGTCAGGCATTTCAGGCTTTGATCCCGGAATCCAGTCTGGCCGAATTTAAAAATCCATCGACCCGGCTTAACTCTATCCGCTATCCTAATAATAACTGGATCGATTTATTGACAAATTCATTTGCTCCCAACAGCCAGGCCAATTTAAATATTACAGGAGGAACCAGGTTTGTCAAATATTTTGCTTCATTCGGATATCTTCATCAGGGCAGCTTATTTGATGTTTATCATCAGGGATATGACGATATGCGGTTCAGATACGACCGTTTAAATTACCGTGCAAACCTCGATTTTGCAATATCCGCTTCCACAAACCTCTCATTTAATGTAGGTGGTGACGTAGGTATTCAGACTGATTTTCCCGGTGGCTTCTGGAGAACCTTGTTCTCAGGCAGTGTCTCCAGGTATCCTGCATATTATCCTGCCTGGGTTCTGGAAGAAGTTCCTGACCCCGATTATCCTGATGCCACAGGTATGCGTTATGCCGCTAATACCGGAGATATCCAGGGTAGCCCATATATTTTTGCTCACAGCGGATCTTTTGACAAGACACTGGAATCGAAGATTTTCAGCGACCTTATTCTGCAACAGAAACTGGATTTCATTACCAAAGGGCTCTCATTTAAAGGCAAATTTTCTCTAAGTACATATTATCAAAGCACTATATTAACTGCCACATTAACTACCGCAAATGGTAAAGGTATTCCCGAGTATTTTCTTCATTTTGAAGATATCGGTAAGGCCGGGGTGAATCCCTGGGAAAGACAAAGCGAGGGCAACGAAGTATATTATCAACCTTATCCCCTTGATATTAATGTCGGAGGGCTGGAAGGTGGCTATTATACTAACTGGTATTATGAGTTTGCTTTAAACTACGATCGCAAATTCGGTAAACATAATGTATCAGCTCTTGCTCTTCTGAACATGCAGCAAAAGAACAGCGGAACCGGCTTCCCTTACTATAACGCGGGAGTGGTCGGGAGAGCAACTTATGATTATTCAAAAAAATATTTGCTGGAAGTCAATTTAGGTTACACAGGTTCGGAACGTTTCGCCCCGGCAAACCGTTTTGGTTTTTTCCCTTCAGCTGCTGTCGGATGGGTACTTTCTGAAGAAGATTTCTTTAAATCGGCCCTGCCATGGGTAAGTAAGTTTAAGATCAGGTATTCCGACGGCCTGGTTGGAAGTGATAATGCTTCTGAACGTTGGTTATATATAAGCGATTATTCTGTAAGCAGCGGATATATTGTTGAAGGTTCATCTGCAAATGAGGCTGCCCAGTGGGAACAATCGCATAAACGGGATCTTGGGCTTGAAGTGAGCCTGTTCAGGAACCAGTTTAGCTTCAGTGTGGATCTGTTTGACGAATTTCGCGATAAAATGCTCCTGACGCCACAGACAGTTACATTTTTTGTTGGCTCCGGGTTCAAGCAGCTTAACCTGGGAAGTATGAAAAAACATGGTTTTGAAATCGAGACCGAGTTCAGGAAAACAACTCCTTCCAAAATTACCTATTTTATCAGGGGAAATTTTGGATTCAACGAAAACAGGATAATTTCCAAGGATGATCTCCCTTATGCAGATGACTATTTAAAGGAGGCAGGAAAGCCCCTGGGAGGGCAATTGAACGGAGTTAATCTTAATGGCACTAATTACTTTACATCAGTTGATGAATTGCATATCACCCCATCTCCTGTTCTTCTTTCAGATGCCAATGTAGGCGATTACCAGTTCGTCGATTATTATCCTGATGGAATACTAAATTTGCAGGACAGGCACCCGATAGCCGGTAGTGATTATTCACCTTTTACCTTTTCATACTCCGGAGGTATTTCCTACAAAGGGTTTGATATAAATTTACTGTTCCAGGGTAACCTGGGCAAGTATGTCAACTATAACCGTTCCTTCGAAACTGAGTTTCTTAAAAGTAACTACAATATTCATGAATCTGCTCTTGACTACTGGACACCTGCCAACCCTGATGGAAATCACTCTACTCTCAATTATAACCTGCAAGACGATCCGAAGTTGGGTTGGGCGGGTGGAAGTTCAGATACTGGTGGTTATCAGGGGATGATACCGGGGCGCTATTGGAGAAATGCAGATTATCTGCGTCTTAAAGAAGTTTATATCGGATATAACTTCCCGGGCGGTCTGCTTAAACGTGTTGCAGGAGTATCGAATATTCTCGTTTATGCAACGGGAAATAATCTTCTGACATTTACGAGCCTTTTGGAAGGGGACCCCGAAGTGAAAGATTTTATTCTGGGGTATTACCCTATAACTACCAGTATAAAACTTGGCATTAAAGTTTCATTCTAATATTTAAAATCAGACAAAATGAAAAGATACTTAATATTACTGACATGTATTGGTATAATCACCTTATTCTTAACCTCATGTCTTAAAGAATACCTTGATAAAGCTCCTGAATCGGGACTTACCGAACAGGAAGTGTTTTCCAAGTATGCAAACTTTTTAGATTATTTTGACCAGGTTTTTGATGATGCTAACCCGGCGGGGAACGCATCAATCTTGCGTTCGTTTCCGCATTACTTCGCGCAAGCAGGTCAGAAGTTCTCAGTTGACGCATTAACGGATCTATGCGATCAGGGGCGTGTTGCAAATGCTCAACCAATAAAAGGAGGTATTTATTTCCCCTATAATTCATTTTGGGATGGTAACGCGGGGTTTTTCGTACCACTATGGAGGGCCACCAGGATTGCCAATGTTGCCATTGAAAAAATTAACCTTATTCAGGATGTAACACCCGAAGATAAAAATGACTTACTTGCCCAGGCATATTTTGTTAGGGGATTCAGCCTTTTTATGCTTTTCAGAACGTGGGGGCCAATGCCTCATTTAACTAAATCGCTTGGAGCTGAAGACTTCCCATGGGATTTCGTCCGGCCCTCAAAACATGAAACATGTTTGATGGCCGCGGCCGATCTTGACTCCGCAGTTTATTATTATGGATTGGCGGGCCGTATGCGCCGCGACGCGGGGCCGGGTCAGCCGGGCCATCTGAGTTCGCCCGATCAGTTCAGACCCAACGGAGTGGCAGCGAAAGCAATAAGGGCACGGGTGCTGCTTTACGGGGCGAGCCCCTTGAATAATGAACATGGACAGGCAGACTGGGAAGAAGCTGCCATAGCAAACTGGGATGCTATCGAAACGGCCTTGCAATATCAATACGATTTACTTCCTGCTGCCGATTACACGACGAACTGGAGTGGGGTGGAGTATAACAATGAAATGCTCTGGGGCTGGTATTCCGGCAATTATAATAATATCCACAATAATCTGTTTTATCTGCTTTGCCCGGTTATGACTGGTGCAGCTAAAATGGGTAACGTTTCCGGAAGTTGTCCTACACAAAATCACGTTGATCAATATGAAACAAAATGGGGCGACCCGCTAAACACCCAGGCTGACAGGGCTGCAGCGACTGCACTGGGTCATTATAACGAACAGGATCCTTACGTGAACCGCGACCCCCGCTTTGATATAAATATAATTTACAACCAGGCAACACTTGCAGGGTTTCAATCTAATAAGGCCCAGATTTGGTACCAGATGGTAAGCGGTAAGCCGTCTTATAGCGAACTTCTTAATCAACTTTATGCGACCAGCCAGACGGGTTATTACCAGAGGAAACGATGGGGCGGGCAAAGTGTGAAAAATCAGGTTAGTGTTAAGGACACTGACCCCGCGATCCGCCTGACAGAAGTTTACCTTAATTATGCAGAAGCTGCCAACGAAGCATACGGACCAAATACCCCTGCCCCCGGCGCAACGATGACGGCAGTTCAGGCCATTAATAAGATCAGGAACAGGATCGGTATGGCGGATGTGTTACCACAATTTACAGGAAGCAGGGAGCTTTTTCGCGACAGGATAAAGAACGAACGGACAATCGAGCTCTCATTCGAAGATCATCGCTTTTTTGATCTTCGGCGGTGGATGGATGCACCTGCAGCTTATGCCGGACCCCTCTATGGAATGGGTATTGAAAAAGTAACGGCCAGCCCAGCCTATCCGACTGGTTACAAATATACAAGGGACGTTGTATTACCTCCAGAGCGCCAGATACACTGGGTAGAACCAATGTATTATTTTTGCTATAACAGCGACATATACTATTTGTTGAAAAAATTTGACACATACGAAAGGTGGTAGTTAATAACAATTTAAATTTTAACCTATGAGATTTTTTAATAAATTCAATATAATCAGATATACAGGTCTCTTTTTAACCTTCATCCTGTTAACAGTCAACCTTCCGGCACAGGAAAAAGCGGGTAAGAAACAGAAACAGAAAGAGATAAAGGTTACACAGAAAGAGATAAGTATTACCTTAACGGTAAAAGATAAAGAAGGGAGTAGTGTTCCCGGAGCACAGATTGTTGTTGGAGAGGGTGTAATACATGGCGAAACGGATGAAAACGGGTTGTTTTCCTTCACTTCCTTTCCTGGCGATTTTGTAACCATCTCGTCGGCCGGTTACAATAAGAGAGTAGCAATGGTTGAATCGCTGGTAGCAAATAGCACAATAGAGTTAGACAAGGCGAAGCTGTTTATGACCTCCGATGACATTGTTCCAATGCCATTTCTTGACATGAAGAAACGAAACATTACGGGCAGCAGTATTGTAATAACGGGAGAACAGCTGGAGAAATATCCCGGAACGGATGTCCGTAATTCTTTCACGGGGCTGGCAAACGGCCTTGAAGTAAGAGAGTTGAATGGTTCTCCGGGCATAAGCGCCGAGGAGCAGTTTTATTCGAATAAAATAAGCCTATCGATGCGCGGCAATAGTCCGATGTTCATCATTGACGGCGTTCCGACCGATTTAACCGAGATGCCTGTGGACGCATCGGAGATAGAATCGGTCACTGTTATAAAGGATATCGTTGGCAAGGCAATGTTTGGTCCTGCCGGCGCTAATGGTATTTTATTAATCAATACCAGGCGAGGGAAGATGAATGAACGCGTAATAAATGTTAATGCAGAAAAGGGTGTAAGCATCATTGACCGGATGCCTGAGTGGTCGTCTGGAGCAGATTATGCACGTTTAAATAATCTCTCACGTACTAACAGCGGCATTACTCCATTGTATTCAGATGATGATATTTCGGCCTTTTCGCTAAACAACCCTTATGACATGTATCACCCGAGTATCGATTTCAAAGATTTGATGTTAAAGAACACAAAGAGCTTCAACCGGGCGAATGTTTCCACATCAGGGGGAAACGATGCTGTACAGTATTTTGGATATCTGGGTTATAGCGGTGAAGGTGATATATTTAAGATTGGATCTGTTTCCGATAATAACTATATTAGTACACGTTCCAATATCGATATAAAGATCAACGATTTTTTAAAATTAAGTCTGGGAATTTATGGAGGAATAGGTTCCCGTCGTTCCCCGAACTATGGAACAACCTACGACTTTATTGAGTTAGATCCGGTGTTAAATAATATTCAAAATATACCGCCGGTTCAATTCCCGGTTTATGCCAACAATAGTCCTGAATTGGAAAAGCCATGGTATGCCGTATCTGCAAATTATGGCACTAACCCGATTGGAGGATTGGAGGGTAACGGATACTATTATGAGACAACCCGCAATGGAGCAAGCAATCTTATCCTTGATTACGACATGTCGGCTATAGTAAAAGGGTTATCCTCAAAAACACATTTTGGCTTTAATGTGTATAATATGGTCAGGCTGGGCAAACAAGAGGATTATTCTGCCTACACTGTAACGCCTTCATTAACATCAGGCGGCGCTGATACAATTCTTCTTGCTTTAGTACATAATGGGGTTGTCGCGTCCGCAATGTCAAAATTAAGCGACTATTATTTCCAGAGGTTCTCGGTAGATGAAACATTAATGTATGAAAAGAGTTTCGGGAAGAGTAACCTGCAGAATTCACTTACATACTTTCTTACCAGAGTTTCCAAAAATGGGATTGAAGAGCCGCAGCGTCAACAAAATGTTGTATGGAGCGGGGTTTATTCTTATGATGATAAATACACTCTTCAGGGTGTTCTGAATTACGCGGGAACATACAGTTTTAACAAGGACAATCGCACCGACATGTTTCCATCAGTGGGCGCAAGCTGGGTAATCTCGGAAGAAGGTTTCATGAAATCGATGAAATTTATTAACTTTCTGAAATTGCGTGCAGAAGCCGGTATCCTCGGTTATGATGATTTTCGTATTCCTTATCGTTACCGCGATAACTTTATCTTATCAACCGGCGCTGATGCATTTGGTCCTTATCCTGTGGGCACATGGTTCGGTACAACAAAAGAAACATTGGTAACCAATACAAGAACCGGCAGAATAGGTAACCCTGACCTTACCTGGGAAAAGCGGAAAGAGTTCAATGTCGGTTTTGATGCTTTGTTGTTATCAGGTAAATTATCACTGGAAGTTAATTATTTTAATAATCTGCACGATGGGATAATAACAGCGCTGGATAATACGACGCCCGATGTTATTGGATTGTCAGGTACCCTTCCAATATTTAACTATAAAAAAATCAGGTACTATGGTGTGGAAACAGGATTGAGCTATGCAGCCTCTTCGGGGAAATTCAGCTACTCCTTTGGTGGTAATATCACTATACAGAATTCAAACATTATCAAATCTGATGAACCTGATTACCGGTATGATTACCAGTCAAGTCTGGGCAAATCAAATGATTCATATTTTGGATTAAAATACATCGGTAAGTTCCAGACAGATGATGAAGCCCTGGTTATTCCGCAAATATACGATGATGTGCTTCACGCGGGCGATCTTAAATACGAAGATATGAATAGTGATGGATTTATTGATGATAATGACAAAACCATAATCGGGAATACCACACCACGGCTGATTTATGCAATCAATGCATATTTAAAGTATAAGGGTTTTGATCTTACCATAATTGGTACTGGAAGAGCATTATACGATATTCCGTTAACTAACGAGTACTACCTGAGCGGCTGGGGTGATAATAACTATAGCGGATTTGTCAGGGACAACGTGGGAGGAGCTTATCCGGAACTAACTTATTACAAAGTCAATAACAACTTCATTGGTTCAGATTTCTGGCTGACCAAAGGAGGTTTTTTCAAAATACAGAATGTTGAAATTGGTTATAATGTACCCGGGAGCCTCTTACAGAAGACAGGAGCCGGGGGTATTCGCTTCTTTGTCAGGGGAGCTAATTTATACACTATTTCAAAACTAAAGGATGTTGACCCGGAATCAATAAATTCAGGGGTTTCTTCTTATCCTTTGTTCATAACCTGCACAGGTGGTATTAAATTAACATTTTAAACCTTTGGAATTATGAAAAAAAATAAAATTGCAATATTGGGATTGATACTCCTTATAGTAAGTTCCTGTTCCAAGGTACTTGATCCCTATCCCAACGGTGATGTCTCAGGGGACGAGCTCTGGAAATACGAGGAAATGGTAGAAGGCTTAATTGGCCGGAGTTACGAATATTTGACGCGAAATTATGACGACAACGAAGGCGCTTATCTTGACTGCGCTACAGATAATGCGGTAAATACAAGCACAACCGGTAATATAAGAAGGCTTGCCGTGGGTACGCTCATTACAAGTCAGGATATTTTTGCCACTTACTGGACTCGCGATTATAAAGGGTTGTATCAGGTAAACATATTTTTAAAGGACCGCAGGGGTTACAATACCCGGTTTATGATTAATGAGCGTTTTGACTCTCTTGTTCGCAACAGGCTGCAAGGCGAAGCATTTGCTTTAAGGGCATGGTTCGAGTGGGACCTGCTGCAAAAATTTGGCGGAAAGGGGATAAGCGGTCAGATGCTCGGATTCCCGATAGTTCTGGAACCTTTGTCAGCAAGTGCTTCGGTGAATTTGTCCCGCGATACCTACGATGAATGTGTGAAACAAATATTAAGTGATTGTGATTCGGCTTACAAGTATCTGCCTATTGCACACCGTGACTTTTTGGTGCCTGTTGTGACAGACCGGGTTTATGCAGGCAGCCGTTACTGGGGTCGCATGGATGGTATTACAACACGGGCCGTTAAGGCCATGGTATACCTGACCTGGGCAAGCCCCAGGTTTAATCCGGGCAACGACGTTTCAAGATGGGACAGCGCTGCGGTAAATGCCAAAAAGGTGATGGACTTCAAACTTAAAGTTGATAACATTTCCGGCGGCTTCAACCCGGTTAACGCGGTAAGCTTTCTTAATCCTAATTTCCCGGGTATTGTTTTTGCAGCGCGTTACCAGGATAAAAACGATGTCATGGAGCGGATGTTTTACCCCGGAGGATTTCTTGGTAATGGCGTAATGGGCGCTACCCAGGAACTGGTAAATGCTTTCCCTATGGCAACCGGCTACCCGATTGACGATCCGGCTAACAGGGGTAATTACGATCCGGCTAAACCTTATGCAGGCCGTGATCCGCGTTTCTACAGCAATGTGTTTTACAATTCTGCAACTGCTGTCAGGGCAACTACTACCACTGTAATGTATACTTTTGAAAATTTCGAAGGAGGCAAAGATGCTGCCGGTGCAAGCTCGAGCAACAGCCGGACAAACTACCATATCAAAAAGTTCGTTTATATGGGTCTTAATTGGTCCGATGCTTCGGTAAGCAAGCAACCCCATTCTAAATTTTTTATCCGGTGGGCACATATGTGTCTTACATTTGCCGAGGCCGCTAACCATGTAGTCGGGCCCACTGATTTGACCAGGTATGGCATTTCTGCAAAGACAGCTATTCAATATCTCAGGGGCAGGAAGACTTATGACGGGGCAAACGGTATATCTCCTGTATTTCCGTTGGCTGCTGATGCATACCTGACGGAGGTTGCCGGTCTGGGAGAAACAGCATTTGACGGGCTTGTCAAAAACGAAAGAAGAATTGAGACCTGTTTCGAAGGGATGCGCTTTTTTGATCTGCGCCGGTGGACAACAGACTTAACTGAACTGAATAAATCGGTTCATGGTGCAACTGTAGTCAAAAATCCTGATAATTCTTTTACGTATAATCTGAATGTTGAAGTTGAACCGAGGGTTTACAATTCAGCATATTTACCCATTCCTTATTCTGAGATACTGAAGATGTCGACTCTCGAACAGAATGAAGGCTGGGCCGGTTGGAATTAATATAAAACAAATGCAACTATGAAAAAACTATTTATTTTCCTGTTACTTATGACTATAGTTTCATCGTGCTACGATGACTATATCAAAGATTATAATTATAGCGCGGTATATTTCACATACCAGATTGATGTTCGGACATTTGTTGTAGGCGAGGGTATGAAAGTTGTTTATGGGGTAGCCCTTGCAGGCATAATGGAGAACAAGCAGGACAGGACAGTTGAGTATAAAATAGATACAACTCTTCTGACGCCTGTAATATTGGCCAGAATGAAGGCCAGCTCTCAGACCTATATTAAAGATGCCACTACCCCGGTTACTCAGCTAAAACTTCTGCCGGCTGGTTATTATTCTACTACTAACGGGAGCACGTTCATTATCAGTAAGGGCCAGAATTCGGGAAAGGTTACAATCACCCCCGACTCTGCATTGTTCCTGTCTGATCCGAAAACACTGATACCGAATTATGCTCTGCCTCTGCTTATTACCCAGGCTGATGCAGACTCTATACCTGTGGCTAAAAAATATTCCGTGATAGCTCTGAAGTACGAGAACATGTTGTTTGGTAATTATTGGCACGGTGGGGTAACCATAGTAAAAGATGCATCCAACAACCCTATCGATACAATTCTTTATTATACGACAATACCCTCCCCGGAAGATAGAGTCTGGACTCTTTATACTGCAGCTCCTTTTGACCTGAATATAAAGAAGTATAGCAGTACAACCAGCACCAAACCGGAATTGAAACTTACCATGGATGGAGGTAATATAACCATTGGTAGCGCTACCGGCTCAACATATACTTTTTTACCCGACGGCCCAAGTATTTTTAATCAGGCTAAACTATTACAGGACAGGAAAATTTATCTGAATTACAAATATCAGATTTCAGCAGGCAACTGGTGTTATGCAACCGATACATTGACCTTCAGAAACAGGCTAAGGGATGGGGTTAATGAATGGATGGATGAAAATCCTTAACTACCGGTAGATGAAATTTATTATTTATTCAAGAATGACAGTTTTATCTTTTGGATATTTGACTGAATAGGTAAGGATTATTTGTTTAGTCTCCTGTTGATTTATTTCAAGATCCCACTTTACATAACCTGATTGTGGGTTGTAGCCGGCACCTGATAATTCTATGGGTTCAACGGTTATGCCGCT
>JAPLEB010000069.1 GCA_026391555.1 Bacteroidia bacterium
TAATTAACAGATTAACAATATTATAGCACCATATTGTTAATAACCACCTAAAAATTATTTCTATCTAAAAATAACCGTTAATAACCCCGCCTAATTTGTTAATAGCCTATCAGTTTTTTATTTCTTCGTGCGTTGACCCTGGTTTGTCTTGCAGTCTTGCAGTCTTGCAGTTTCAACTTCTTAACTCCTTCAACCTTATTGATTTTGAAAATACAAAAAGCTTTTGTAAGATTGTATGAATATATTATAATTTATTATCTATTTAATAATCAACAACATGAATACACAGGATTATATTAATCGCGAGGATAAATTCGGGGCACATAATTACCATCCGCTGCCGGTAGTTCTCGAGAGAGGTGAAGGTCCGTTTGTCTGGGATGTCGAAGGAAAACGCTATTTTGATTTTTTATCAGCCTATTCAGCAGTAAATCAGGGCCATTGTCACCCAAAAATTGTGAAAGCGCTGACCGACCAGGCGACAAGACTTACATTAACTTCCAGGGCATTTTATAATTCTGCTCTGGGTGAGTATGAAGAATATATTACTAAATATTTCAAATACGATAAGGTTCTGCCTATGAATTCGGGAGCTGAGGCAGATGAAACAGCTCTGAAGCTATGCCGCAAATGGGCATACAAGAAAAAAGGGATAAAAGAGAACAATGCCAAGATTATTGCCTGCGAAGGAAACTTCCATGGAAGGACAATAACCATCATTTCAATGTCAACGGATCCGGATGCCAGGAATGATTATGGTCCATTTACCCCGGGGTTCATTATCATACCATATAATGATTTAAAGGCTCTTGAAAATGCTCTTAAGGATCCGGATGTAGCCGGTTTTCTTGTTGAACCTATCCAGGGCGAAGCTGGTGTTTTTGTGCCTGGTGAAGGCTATCTGAAAAAGGCTTATGATCTCTGCAAATCAAAAAATGTCCTTTTCATTGCAGATGAAGTGCAGACCGGAATTGCACGTACCGGAAAATTACTCGCATGCGATCATGAAGGAGTCAGACCGGATATTCTGATACTTGGAAAAGCTCTGTCAGGCGGTGTTCTGCCGGTTTCTGCAGTACTTGCTGATGACGAGATAATGTTGACAATCAAACCAGGGGAGCATGGCTCAACATTTGGTGGTAATCCGCTGGCTGCCAAAGTAGCTATTGCAGCACTTGAAGTTGTTAAAAACGAAAACCTTGCCGAAAATTCTGAACGTCTTGGCAAAATATTCCGTGAAGAATTCAGTAGTATCAAATCGGATATGGTTGAGCTTGTCCGCGGGAAAGGCCTTCTGAATGCAGTTGTGATACGACCAAAAAACGGCAAAGAGGCCTGGGATGTCTGCCTGGCAATGAAAGAAAAGGGAATTCTCGCGAAACCGACACATAATCACATAATCAGGTTTGCGCCTCCTCTCATCATAACCGAGAAACAACTCAGGGAAGCAATCGCACTGATTAAAGAGGCATTTAAACTCTTTGAATAACATTAAATACGCATTATGAATAAATGCAATATATTGAAATGCATCAGGCGGATTCTTTCTGTGCTTGTGATTCTCTTTTTGTTTTCTTGCAAAGGGAATCGCGTGGTCACAACTAAGGAACTTCAGAACCATATTAAATATCTTTCATCAGATTCCCTTAAAGGCAGGATGACAGGATTACCAGGAGATAGTCTCGCTGCTGAATATATTAAAAATGAACTTGCCTCTTATGGTATGATCCCACTCTCAGGTGACGGATTACAGAGGTTTAAGGTAACTAAAAGAGTTATACCCGGAAAGAGAAATTCACTGTCGATAAACGGAATAAACTACGCTCCTGATAAGGATTTTATGCCACTTGCTTTCAGTTCAAATTCAGGACTGGAATCAGAGGTTGTTTTTGCCGGATATGGTTTCAATATTCATGGTGACAGTCTAAAATGGAATGATTATAATGGTATGGATGTAAAAGGTAAATGGGTGATGATACTTCGTGGTGATCCTGAAATTGAAAATACGAAAAGTTCCTTTATTCCTTTCAGCGGTGACAGGGATAAAGCCCTGATTGCAAAAGACATGGGTGCTGCCGGCGTTCTTTTGGTATCAGGTACTGCATTCGATCCACTGGATACTTTTGAATCACTCAATTCCGGAGACTTTTCAGTGGATATTCCGGTTTTAAGAATTAAGAAAGGAGTTGCTGATATCATTCTTTCGAAGTCTAAAACCACAATTGCTGCACTTGAAAAAAAACTTAACAAGACAAGAAAACCTGCCGGATTTTCGACAAAAGTTACAATTAATGGTAATTCTGAAATTGTCAGGGAAACTACCAATACAAGAAATGTCGTGATGATCCTTCCCGGGGAAGACGAACAGCTTAAAAATGAATATATTATTATAGGTGCACATTTTGACCATCTTGGAATGGGAGGACACGGGTCATCCAGCAGGGCTGTTGACACAACCGGCATTCACCACGGTGCCGATGATAATGCTTCCGGTGTGGCAATGATGCTTGAACTTGCTGAGAAATTTGCAAGGACAAAGGGAAGCCATAAAAGAAGCATTATCTGTATCGCATTTACCGGAGAAGAAGAAGGACTTCTCGGATCAAAGCATTTTACCGATGACCCTGGGATAGATCTTTCCAAAGTTAATGCTATGATTAATCTGGATATGGTAGGACGATTGAACGAAACAAATAATTTACAGATATCCGGAGTAGGTACAGCAACCGGACTTAAGGATCTGATATATTTAAAAAGCGATACTTCAGTTATTAAACTAACCCTTTCAGATGAAGGTTATGGACCATCGGATCACTCCTCATTCTATGGCAAAAACATTCCTGTTCTGTTTTATTTTACCGGTGCTCATCTCGACTATCATACCCCCGCGGATACCTATGATAAGATAAGCTACAACGGAATGGTTAAAATTTCCGATCTGATATTCAGTGTTACAGAGGAACTTGCATCATCAACTGCCAGACTACAGTTTAAAGAAGCAGGTCCAAAAGTTGAAACAGGCAGGGTTATGAGAAGAAAAGGAGTTACCCTTGGCATTATGCCGGACTTTGCCGGAGTTGTTAAAAACGGATTAAGAGCTGATTTTGTTACTCCCGGTAAGCCTGCAGCCCTGGGAGGAATGTTTAAAGGTGATATAATTACATTCATTAACGGTAAACCTGTTAATAATATTCAGGATTACATGTTCAGAATGGGACAGCTTAAACATGGTCAGACAATAAGCGTTGAAGTTCTTCGTAATGGCAAAAAAGAGGTATTACTGATACAATTATAAACAAGGCGAAAGGCAATAGGCAAATGATAAAAGTAACTCGATCAAAATCCCCTCCTGGGAGAGCCTGCCCCGCTTCGGCGGGGGCAAGGGGTGGGTTAACTATGGGTTAAAAGGCGAAAGAATAAAGTTTATAATATGAAACCCACATGTTATGCTAACACAAACACTTATAAATATAATTTTTATCAACATGTGCGGTTCCATCATACCTTAAAAATCAAAATTATATTATGATGAAATCTAATTATTCTTCAAAATGAAAAAATTTGTATTATGGTCCCTTGCCCTGATAATTACTTTCTCTGCTGCTATATATCAAAGACATACAGGCCCTACAAACCCCAAGGAATTGGATGTTACCCTCAATAATAAGTTGCATGAATTAAAACTTGTCCGAAGTCTGGCCCTTGATGAAAAACCGGAGGTAAAACTGAATATAACCGATACTAAGGTTAAAGCAAGACTATTCTTCAAACGATTTAAAAGTGACGAAGAATATCAGGTTGCAGAGTTTTCTTACAAAGTGTATCCTGAGAATTCTTTTTTGATGAACAAGGTATTCAATATCTATGAAGATCATGGATTTTTCGCACCAGTGCCACAGCAACCGGCAGCAGGTAAACTTCAGTACTACTTTGAAATAACCGATTCGAATGGAACCCAATCTTATTTCAAAGATTCACCCATTGTAATAAGATTTAAAGGTGGTGTTCCTTCCTTTATACTTCTTCCTCATGTCCTTTTTATGTTTCTTGCAATGCTTTTTTCAACCCTTGCAGGACTTATGAGTATCATAAAATTTCCCTTATATAAGGTGTACTCCGTCTGGGCACTCATCCTGTTCATTGTAGGCGGTTTGGTACTGGGTCCGATTGTACAGGATTATGCCTTTGGCGAATTATGGACCGGGATACCATTTGGGTGGGATTTAACTGATAATAAAACACTTATCGCAATATTTTTCTGGATTCTGGCTGTTGTAATGAACAGAAAAGCAGACAGACCTCTCTATTCAGCGCTTGCGGCATTCGTACTTCTCCTGGTATATTCCATACCTCACAGTTTATTTGGTTCAGAGTTAGATTATACCAGCGGGAAGGTTACCCAGGGATTTATTCTAAACTTTTTCTGAAATTTTATTTAAATTTCTTAAATTGGACGCAGCATTTAAAATTAAACCACGTCTATTGATTAGAAAATTAATAGAAAGTGGGTGCAGCAACACATATAAAAACTAGTCTTTACGTAAAGATGGCAAATGTAGAAGCGGCATTCAGAAACCTACACCAGGATCTTTTGGACGGGTGTAAAATCGGCGACCAGAAAGCACAGTTCCAGATCTACAAGTTGTACTACAAAGCAATGTACAACACAAGTCTGAGGATTGTAATCAACACGATGGAAGCTGAAGACATAATGCAGGAATCGTTCTTGTCGGCCTTTGAAAAAATTGATTCTTATTCAGGAACTGTAAGTTTCGGTGCATGGCTCAAAAAAATAGTAATTAACCGGTCACTCGATTCCCTGAATAAAAGAAAAGCGGTCTTTGAAGATATTGAGTCGCATGTTGGTATAAGAGATGAAAGTGGTGAAGATTCAGCCAGAAATGAAGAGATTGATGTCAGGGTTGAAGAGGTTAAGGAGGCAATTGAAAGACTTCCTGATGGCTACAGGGTAATACTTTCTCTCTACCTGCTCGAAGGTTACGATCACGATGAGATAGCAGAAATTCTATCTATCAACAGCAGTACATCACGATCACAACTCTCAAGGGCAAAGCAGAAACTCATCGGGGAATTAAAAGGAAAATGAAAAATTTATCAGAAATGAAAACAATAGAAGAGATAATCAGGAACAATAAGGATTTTTTCGAAGATAGAGAACCTTCGGAAGGTCACTTTGAAAGGTTTAACAGGAAGCTTGAGATAAGGTTCCAGACCAATGCAACTAAAAGAAGTATTGTCCCTTACCTGTTAAGAGCAGCGGTTGTAACACTGCTGGTTACTCTTTCCTCGCTCTGGACATGGGACCATTTCATCCGTCCGGGAAGTAGCAGGATGATGCTTGGCCAGGTTTCACCACAATACAAAGAGGTGGAAAACTACTACATACACCAGGTCAACATGATGGAAGGCGAAATAGTAAATGTTGATATGAAAAATAATCCGGAACAGAAAGTGATGCTTATGAATGAGATGAAAAGCATGGATTCAGTATATGTTTCTCTCCAGAAAGAACTCAAGGCAAATCCTGATGATGAACGAATTATAAATGCAATGATAGAGCATTATCAGACAAAACTTGAGGTTATGACCTACATAGTAAATCAGCTTAAAACGATCAGGAATGATAACCAAAACATATCAGAAAATGAAAAAGTCAGATTATAAACCAGGGATGCTCCTTTTCTTATCACTGTTCCTTGTATCTTTCACATTATCAGCACAGGAGATTACTAAGGAATTCCACAAGGAATATACAGCAGGAGCAAATACTACACTTGAAATTACCAACAGTTATGGCGATGTCGTGATACAGAACTGGGATAAGGATCAGGTCGTTATCGATGTCAAGGTAACTGTAGAATTACCTAATAAAGAAAAAGCCGAAAAACTTTTAGGATATATTGATGTCCAATTTTCTGAAGGAGAAGACCTTATTTCGGCTAAAACTGTAATTGATGACAAATTCAGCTTCGGAATTTGGAGTAACGGTTCAAGAAAATTCAGGATTGATTATAATGTAAAGATGCCTGTTGGGACGGCTCTGACACTCGCGAACAAATATGGCAATACTAATATTGATGAACTTCACGGGTTAATGAGTCTCGATATAAAATATGGAAACCTCACAGCCGGGAAACTGACAAGAGGAAATGTAAAACCTCTCAGCAGGCTTAATGTAGCTTACGGAAAAGCAACAATTGATGAAACAGGTTGGCTCGATCTGACTGTGAGGTACGTCGGTAAGATAGAAATAACAAAAAGTCAGGCGCTCCTTATTGATAGTAAATATTCAAAGCTATCCCTTGGTGAAACAAGTTCTGTTGTTGGAGAAAGTAAATATGATAATATCAGTATTGAAAGCATCAACAACCTGGTTCTGGAAAATGGATACACAGAAGTAAACATCGGAGTCCTGACAAAAAAACTCAATTATACCGGGAGTTACGGTTCATTTTCGATAGAGAGCATCCCTTCAGGATTTGAATCGATTGATGTTGAGACGCATTATATGGGCGTAAAGCTTGGAATTGAAGAATCGGCAAACTACAAACTGGACGCAAGAGTGTCCTATGGCGGATTAAATTATAATGAGGATAACTTTAAAAATCAGAGACGAAATATTGAGAATAATTCCAAGGAAGTATCAGGAATTGTTGGGAAAGAAGAATCTCCTTCAGCAACGGTTAAAGTAGTTGCCTCTTATGGATCGGTAAAACTCTACTAATCAGCTTCATAAACTCACCCACTATCACCCTCTCTACTTCGTAAAGAGGGTGTAACTTTCTTACTACTACTACTTACTTCTTACTACTTACTTTTACCTTCGGATAAAAAATTCACCATGCCCTGTGGCTGAAACGGCACATGTAATATTGTTGGCATAAGTACCTGCCCCGATTATAGGTGCGTCACCTACCCTGTTATATTTTTTATTTGACATTCCCCCGGTGGATGTCCCGG
Source organism: Bacteroidia bacterium (assembly GCA_026391555.1). Classification (GTDB taxonomy): domain Bacteria; phylum Bacteroidota; class Bacteroidia; order Bacteroidales; family VadinHA17; genus LD21. The sequence continues at coordinate 6,982 of JAPLEB010000069.1, forward strand.
CGGCAAGATTTCCATTCCGGTCAAGAGCACAGCAACCTACTGTTCCCATTTTTTCTTTCTTCAATATTTCCTTAAGTTCATTATAGCGCTTTTCTGTATAAAAATATGATGGAGGAACAATTTCAAGTCCCTGATCCTTTGTAAATTGAGAGGCTCCTGCACCTGTCAGCATCACATGTTCCGAATTTGTCATGACATACCTTGCAGCCGTAATCGGGTTTTTTATATCTGTTACACAGGCAACTGATCCCGCTGCAAGATTTGAGCCATCCATTATCGCAGCATCAAGTTCATTCTTGCCCTCATGAATAAAAACAGCACCTTTACCGGCATTGAAAAGAGGATTATCCTCCATTACTCTTATTGTCTTCTCAACTGCATCAAGGGATGAACCACCTTCGGACAGGATTTTCTTACCTGTATTCATTGCTTCTGCCAGGGCGGCTCTGAATTCCTTATCCATCTCTGGTGTCATTTTATCTTTAGCCATGGCACCGGCACCTCCATGGATCACTATTGCCCATTCCTGCCTTTCAACTGAAGAATTAACAGACTGCTGGTCAGTAGTTTTCTTTTCACTTTTACATGAAAACAGGACTATTCCAAAGATCAGGAAAACTGTAAAAACTATCAGTTTTGGTTTCATCTTATTGGGGTTTGGGGAAATCATCTTAACATGTCTATAAAATATTAATATTTTTTGCAGCATCTCTCAATAATTTTTAAGGTTTGTTGATTGATGAACCCTTGTCGTATGTTAAAGATTAAAAGAAATTCTTTGAACTTTATAAAACCTTTACGAGATTTGATGTATAATTGATATAAAATTGAAGTATAAACCAAAAAAAGCTGTTATGATACTTATAGAAAAGCCTTCAGAAGAGAAACTCCTGAGGCTTAAAGTCAATTCATGGCCGGTTTGGGAGAAAGAGATTTCAGAATTTCTCTGGAAATATGATGAGACTGAAACCTGCTATATCATTGAAGGCGAAGTTGTTGTAACCCCTGTAAATGGTAACCCTGTTGAGTTCGGGAAAGGCGATCTTGTAGTCTTTTCAGAAGGTCTGAAATGCAAATGGAAAATAATTAAAGCGGTAAGGAAACATTATAAGTTCGGCTGAGAGAAAGAGTTAATGAACATGGAATTGAATTCGATGAGAAATATTTTGTTTAAAATATTCAACCACGCTGTGGTTGTTAATAATGATTATTCATATATTCTATTCACATTCAATCCCTTCGGGATTAGTAATTTGATAATCAGCACGTTTGAAATAGAGATTGACCGGCTGGTTTATGAGTTGTATGGGTTAAGTGAGGAGGAGGTGAGGATTGTGGAAGGTAAGGTCTAACCCGCTCTGCGGGTGTCTTACTCACTTCGTTCGCTTGTCTTGAAGTCTTGGTCTTAGGCCCTGTCAAGACGTTCAAAGCAACAGACAGGGCGCAGCCCAAGACAGCCCTGAAGGGCATAAAGACAGCGTAGCGTTAAGACAGCCCACAAGGGCGTAAAGACAGAGCACAGAACCGAGTGAACTAAAAATCCATCTCCACAACAGTGATCCCCGATCCGCCGAACTCGATATGTTCATCGCGGAAGGATTTGACAACATCAACCGTGTCAAGATATTGTCGCACAAGCTGCCGCAATATTCCGTTGCCTTTTCCATGAAGTATCCTGAGATTTCGATGCTGAACAATCAGAGCATTATCTATCAGATCGCGCACCTGGTTTATAGCCTCCTCGCCACGTACCCCGCGAATATCAATCTCAGGTTTGAAATTAATATTCCGCCGGGCTATGCCGGGGTTGTTTTCCCGCTGTACCTGATTTGCACTGAGGCTTTTTTTAAGTTCTGATCTTGTTATTCTTTCAATTTTATCAAACGGGACAAAGAATCTCAGACTGCCGGTCTCAACCTGAACCATCTTATCTTTTATTGAAATTATTTCACCGGCAGCCAGTGTGTCGATCATCCTTACTGCATCGCCTGGTTTAAGTGGCTGTACGGAAGATGCCGCATGTACAGGTTTTTCTTTTACCGGCTCCGGCTCCATTTTAATCTTTTTTGCTCTTGAACTCAATACTGCTATCTTCTCTTCCGATTCAGTCTCAATAGGTTTTGTCTCCTCGACAACGATGTTTTTAAATTCCTCTAACTGCTGGCGGACATCCTTGGTTTTTTCTTTTTCGGCCTGAGATTCTTTTATCTGCCTGATGGTGCTTTCAATCATCCGGTTAGAATCTTTCAACAATTGCTGAGCCTCATCTTTTGCTTTTGTGATTATCTCTTTCCTTAGTGTTTTAGCACCAGAAAGTTCCTTTTCATATTCATCCATCAACTCCTCAAGTCTTTTCTCCTGCTGCCGGATGCTCTGTCTTTTTGTCTCCCAGTATCGCTTATCACGGGCAATATCCTTAAGGTGCCTGTCGTAGTTAATATTCTTTACTCCTGCTTTTCCAGAGGCTTCAGCTAATATCTCTTCGGGCAGTCCGATCTTCCTGGCAATCTCAAATGCAAATGAACTTCCCGGTTTACCAATAGTAAGCTGAAATAGAGGTTGCATTAGGTGATTATCGAAAGCCATAGCGCCATTGACCACTCCTTCAGTGAGAGATGCAAAATGCTTCAGATTAGTGTAATGGGTTGTTAGTACACCAAAAACCTTTTTTCTGTTTAATTCACCCAAAATTGCCTCAGCAATAGAACCTCCAAGCATTGGCTCGGTACCTGTACCGAATTCATCGATTAGAATCAACGTCTTTTCATTACCATTTTTTATGAAAAACTTCATATTGATAAGATGAGAGCTATAAGTACTTAAGTCATTATCAATGCTTTGCTCATCACCGATATCAATTAGAATATTTCTAAAGATACCCGTTTCCGATCCTTCTGCAACCGGAATTGTAAGTCCGCACTGTAGCATATACTGAAGCAATCCCACCGTTTTCAGGCAAACCGACTTACCTCCAGCGTTGGGTCCTGAGATCAATAATATCCTGTCATTTTCATCAAGTACAATTTCAAGAGGAACCACTTTTCTTCCGGCAAGCTTCTCGAATGTAAGTGAAAGAAGAGGGTGTATTGCATTTTCCCATGATATAAAGGGCTTGTTAATGATTGTCGGTTTTATTGAATGAAGGTGGTTGCCCAGAAGCGCTTTTGCCCTTATAAAATCGATTTCACCAAGGAACAAGTTCGACTCAAGAAGATCGTCGATATATGGTCGGACATTATCAGCAAACACAGTCAGAATCCTTACTATCTCCCTTTTCTCTTCATATTCAAGTTCTATGATATCATTGTTGATTTCCACAATCTCCTCTGGTTCAATAAAAACCGTTTTTCCTGAAGCAGACTGATCATGAATAAGACCTTTTATCTTTCTCTTGTCGTACGCGCTAACCGGGATGACTCCTCTCCCGTTCCTGATTGAAACCGAAGAATCTGTATCAACAATCCCATCAGATTGCGCCTGTTTAAGTATTGCATTAAGCCTTTTCGATACCTGAATGCTTTTTCCTATAAGTTCCGCTCTTATCTCTTTTAATCTTGAAGAAGCATTATCCTTAATAATCCCGCGTCTGTCAATTATCCTGTCAATTGCCTCCAGTACATAAGGATAAATTTTGACAGAACTGCACATAGATCTCAGAACCGGATACTTCACAGCATCTTTATTCCTGAAGAAATTAAGTATTGTTTTAACAGTTTCCAGTGAACGCTTCAGGTCAAAGACCTCCTGCACTTCGGGAAAAGTACCTTCAATTCTTATCTTGTTGAGACAATCTGAAATCTTATAATAGTTTTCTGATGGAAAATGATCTTCAAACTGAAGTATAAGCTGGAATTCAAGTGTTGAAGAAAGTCTGAGGGACAAAGAATCATAGTCATCAGTGAATTCAATATTATCAATCTTTTCCAGTCCCATCGGACTCAGGCATTTTTCACTCAGCAGGTTACGGATCCGGTCAAAACCGATCTTATTTTCAAAGTTTTCAGGATAAATCATATAGAAAGATAAAAGACAAAAGTATAAAGACAAAAGTAAAAAGACAAAAGTAAAAAGATAAAAGTCGAAGCGCAGCGAAGATCCCGCTTCGGCGGGGACAAAAGTTAAAAGACAAGTAGGGACATGCCAGGGCATGTTCATTGTTCTACAAGTTAATTATTGTTAAACATATTGCCATAATACAATAACGGGTTTCAATTTTATTTACATTTGAAGCTTATCTATTTGAACCTAAAACTATCATTAAAAAAAATGAAAATGAGAAAAATTTCAACTGCGTTTATGTTTCTGTTTTTTCTGCCGCTTTGGTTAATGTCGCAGAGCGAAAATGTTGACCTCAGCATGATTTATAAGATCAAGCAGGAAGGGTTAAAAAATTCAAGTATTGAGGACCTCGCTTTCCGGCTTACTGATTTTGTGGGACCAAGGCTTACCGGCTCTACCGGTAACAACCGTGGAAATGAGTGGGCGAAGAAAAAAATGGAAGAACTTGGCTTTCAGAATGTAAGAATTGAAGCAGCAAGGGATTTCAAAAATGGTGGCTGGGATAATCTGAAAACATACGCAGCGATGACTGCTCCATACTATGTAAACTTTGCCTGTAACCCTGTTGCATGGACCGGAAGCACAAACGGATCTGTGAAAGGTGAAATTGTACTTTTAGATGTAAAGGCTGAAAGCGACCTTGATAAATATAAAGGAAAACTATCCGGCAAAATTGTATTAATACCGTCCGCATCAACTTACGAAGTCAGCTATGAACCTCTGGCAAGCCGTTTAACAGATGCACAACTTAAAGATATTTCGATGGCAACGCCACCATCGGGGGGAAGAAGACAAAACTATGACTTAGCTCCTACGTCAGAACAGAGAGCCCTACGCACTAAAATATCTGAATTCCTCAAAAGTGAAGGCGCTGTTGTGATTCTTAATAGTTCAGGCACATTCAATGTTCCAAGGTCAAATGGTGCAAAATATAATGCAGGAGATAAAGAACCGATTACAGAATTGAACCTTCCCGTTGAAGACCATGGAAGAATGGAACGGCTTTTACGTCATAATGTTCCGGTTGAAATGGAAGTAGAAATACAAAATAAGTTCTTCGATAGTCCGACTGTATACAATGTTATAGGCGAAATACCCGGTACGGATAAACTCCTTAAAAATGAAGTAGTTCTGCTTGGCGCTCATATAGATTCGTGGCATGGAGGAACCGGCGCAGCAGATAATGCATCCGGATGTATTGTAATGATGGAAGCTCTCCGCATCCTAAAAAACCTCGATGTTGCCCCACGGAGAACAATAAGAATTGCACTCTGGGGTGGTGAAGAACAAGGGCTGAACGGGTCGCGAGGCTATGTAGAAAAATATCTTGTCGATCCAAAGACCAGGGAACACAAACCTGATTTTGACAAATTTGCTGCATATTTCAATATGGATAATGGATCAGGTAAATATCGTGGAATATATATCCAGGAAAATGAGTTTGCAAGGCCGATATTTGAAGAGTGGCTAAAACCTTTTGAAGATATGGGCTGTTCAACAATCACGATAAGAAACACCACCGGCACCGACCATCTTTCGTTTGATGCAGTCGGATTGCCAGGGTTTCAGTTCATACAGGATGAGATAGAATATGGTCGTGGTTATCATACTACCATGGATACCTTTGAGAGGCTGGTTATGGCTGATCTTAAGCAAAATGCAGTGATCACAGCATCATTTGTTTATAATGCAGCAATGCGTAATTCTAAAATTCCGGGAAAACCTGTCATGAAACCCTTGATAAAGCAGTAGTTTTTGCAAAGGAGGCTGGAAAATTTCCTATACATGGAAACTTAATCAAAATAATTTTTTAATTTAACTGGTCAGATTGTTTTCAAAGGGAACTTGTTAGAAAAGACTGTTGTGCAAACAACAAATTTTTCCTCTGGTGTTTACTTAATAGAACTTAGGAATGGTAAGACTTTTGAATCCCCGCGAGCGCATTGGCTTCGCCGAGCTCGTAAACCCGGTTCTTCGTAGCTTGCTGCGAAGAGCTTCAATTAAAGAAAATTGTAGAAGTCTTAACTGACTGACTATTTATCTTTTAAGGCTATAAACTGATACTGATAACAAGTAGATCATACAGAGAATCAGAATTGACATCCCCAGAACCATACTATTGCTGATGTCGCTTACCCATCCGACTAAAAGAGGAATGACAGCACCTCCTGAGATCGCCATCATCATTAGTCCTGATATCTCATTATTACGGGTGGGATATCTCTCTACTGCTATTGAAAATACAAGCGGCCAGATATTTGCAACTGCCAGGCCGATAAGGAATACGAGTCCCCATGCCATAAAAGTCGATTTCACAACCAGGATAGTAACAAGACATACCAATCCAAGAATAGTGGACCACATAAAAAATTTACGAGAAGAGATCTTTGTGAGCATTATAGCCCCAGCAAAGGTTCCAATCATACGACCAAAGAAATAGACACTTCTGCCATTTTCAGCTGCTATAGGATCAATACCAAACTGTTTGATAAGAAATTGTCCTGAGTTGGAGTTGAAACCTACATCAATACCTACTACAAGGAAAATTGACAAAACCATCATTAAAACAAAACCTGTACCCAATAGTTTGAATGATGAAGCAAAAGTAGCTTTGCTCTCTGCCTGTTTTTTCTCGTCAACTTTTACAGAACCCAGCCATATTGCTGAAAGTATTGAAACAATTCCGAATACAAGGAACAGAAGTTTCCAGTCACCGAACTTAACAGCAAAAAATCCAGCAAGTGGTGCTCCTATCATTGAGCCGATAGCTTTTACAAATTGAGAAAAGCTAAGAAAACTAGATGCCCGGTTTCCGGGAACAACATCAACAAGAAGTGGATTAGCTGATACCTGGACAATTGTGTTTCCGATTCCAAGGAAAGCAAATCCTACAAGTACCATTTCGAAAGAATAAAGAAAATATGGTACAAGCATACCCAATGCTGTTACTACGATCCCTACGTTAAGCATAAACCGTTTGCCAAGCCTCGATTGCATCACTCCCACCGGAACAGAGAGAAGAAGAAACCAGAGGAAAGCTGCAGAAGGGATCAACTGCGCAAGAGTGGCACTCAGATTCATATCATTACTTACACGATCAACGCCTATACCTACAAGGTCAACAAAGCTCATGACAAAGAAAGCCATGAGAACAGGGAGTATTTTAGTGATGTTTACTTTTTGTACATTCATGATCAATAGGATTATATATTAAAAATTATCATTCCAATCCTTCCTGTTGCCCGAAGTTTGCTGCCTGTAACTATTACTAATTAGCGACAGGCGTCTGGCTACAGGCTACAGGTTTTCGCGTAAATAATATTACATTAATGGAAGTGCATGCTGGATTGATTTCCAGAAATCATCATCAAGCAGATATGCGCTTCCAAGGAGAGCGGCATCCTCTTTCAGTTTTGAAATATCCACTTTGCCATTATAACCCTCCTTTTTCAATCTGTTTTCAAAAACATCTCCAAAGAGGCTGTATGCATTTGAAATGTTTCCTCCTATAACTAAAATTTCAGCCTTGAACTTAATGAGCCATGGAGCAAGGAATATTCCGGCATTCTCACCGAAATCAGTAAAAAGATCAAATACTATTTTGTTTGAAGAAGCCAATTCAGCCAGCTCTTTAACACCATTCAATTCTTTTCCGGTGACGCTCTTATATCTGCCAAGTAACCCACGGGTTGAAAAATAATCGTCAGCAATTCCATCTTTATATGGAAGGTGGTAAATACATCCCATTTTAGGCACTTCCGTACCATCTACGATCGGGATACGATTGTTAATAAATGCAGAACCGAAGCCTGTTCCAAGTGTTATTGAGAGCGACCTGTCAGCCTTCGAGGCACTGCCGGCCCATGCTTCTCCAACGGCGAAAGCTGAAGCATCATTCATAAACCTGATCAGGAAGTCATCAGGGACATCCAGACTGCTTGCAATGGCATCGGTGATATTAAATCCATAAAGATTTTCATATTTTGCCACACCACGGATATAACAAATTCCTTTGACGTAATCAAATGGTCCCGGCATTGCAAAGCCAATTCCTTTTACTTTTTCAAGGCTTACTATATCTAAAACTGATGAAAGAGCTTCGGCCCAGACATTAATTATTGTACTTGCCTGTGCCTGGTTGTCAACAGCTCTTTCAGTTAAAGTTTCTCTCAGTATCTTTCCTGAAACGAGATCAATTGCGGCACAACTGATATGACTTCCTCCTATATCAGTGCCTATTGCGATGGTTTTATTCATAATCAAGACTAAATTAAAACTGGTCAAAAATGATCTTAAAACTGACGTTGAAAATATTCAATTTTGTTGTCAATGCAAAATAAAATCTGATTATTAAAGATTTATTCATGTTTTATTTTAGAAAACCAATAATAAAAGCCTCGACAATAGGCTTCGTGAACATTTGTTGAAGGCGGTAGGATGTAAATGACTCAGGGCTCAGAGCGCAGTGTGCAGTTTGCGGACTGAAGGCTGTGAATTTAAGCGGTAAGTATTTTAACAAATCCTGCTTATCTTTTTCCTCTCAGCAATCTGCCTGCATACTTTTTTCTCATACATTGAAACAATAAGGTCAGCTATTTCCTGAATTGTGAAAGAGTTGCGATTTAGTGTCACATCGAACAGGTAATCAATATTAAGAGGTTTTTTATCGAGGAATGTCTGGATCAGATTGAATCTTTTTTCATCGGTATCTACTACATACTCTTCGGCAGTTTCAATATCCATCTCTTTCTTTTTCATTACATTTTCAACCCTCCAGTAAAAGGGTGCAATAAGCCGGATATGAAGTGCATCGGTAATTTCGTGGGCAATTGAAACACCGCCTCTTCCAACCAGGATAATAAACCCCTCTTTACACATTGAAAGGACTACATCTTTAATAGCTTTTTTAACTCTCAGATCGCTTACAAAGCCACCTGAAAAAGCCATTATCATCTCTGAAATATTTGATAATTCAATCCCTTTATAGAAATTCTCAACACGCTGTGTGCCGGTATTTAATTCCTTTGCTATGGAATAAATAATATCCTTATCGACCCACCTCCATTTTGATATACCATATTTATGGTTAAGGTCATTAACCAGAATTGCAGCTACCTGGCGGGCATCACATCCTGTCAATCGTGAAAGTGTAATTACCGGACCATCGTCGGCAGGAGGTTTATTCAGGATGGACTCTCTGTGCCGATCATCAAAATAATCAAATATTTTTTCCATTTAAGTTGTTTCCTTTCCCGGATATTTAATTATGACACTGAAATACAGAGTGAATTATAGCTTATAAATGAACTACTTATCCCGTAAAACCGACGGATGAGATATGTAGAATCTCAGAGCAATTCCTCAGGAATTATTACCGATATAATTTACAAATAAAAAATGAATCAGGAAAATTTATTTATCGTTATATTCTTTCCAATCGTAATAATCATAATTTTGTCTGACAATAGCTCAAAAACATTACAATATGGTCCGATTTTTGATCAACAAAAGAATAATTGACTTAAAATGAAATCATTTCTGGTAAAAATATTTCTCATTACATTAACAGTCTTGTTTATAACAGGCTGCAAAAAGAATCATGTTATCAGCGATAAGCAGTCAATCCTGTTTCAGCTTGAATATGTCAATTATGCCTGGGGTTATCAGCATAATGGCATTATTATTGACACTGAAGGAAATGTTCTGACATATAGCAATCCTGAAAACTGGAATTTTCCTGACAATAATTTTAGCCTCAGTGAAAGCCAGGTTACCGAAAACATCAGAAGTTGTATTCAGTCGGACAAGAAAATCTCAAAAGAAGAGCTTCAGAAATATTCAAATTACATTAAAAACATCGCTTTAAGTAAAGTAACAGCAATGAAAAATGTTGCAGCAGATGCAGGATCATCGGAATTTATCTGCTACCAGTTTTCGGAAAACACCCGAACCTATAAAGGTTACCTTATTAAAATGGAAGGCGATTTTACCTGTGAAAACCTTAATTTCTATTCCAAGAAGGTTGCTGCCTGGATGAGAGATATCAATATCAGCATAACCGAAAATTAAACCATCGTATATCCCCGTAATAATTTACGATCCAAATTAAAAATTGCTTTACATTTTATTTTTAAATTTTCTGCTGATATTATTATATCTTTACTTCATGCAAAACAATTATCTCGCTAACAATTTAAACTTTTCGTTATGATTGAAATCATTTTTTCCAAACCTGAACTTTTCTGGTTCATTATTGGGCTGGTTCTGTTTCTCGCCGAATTGGTCATTCCCGGGTTCTTCATTTTTTTCTTTGGCCTCGGAGCATGGGTCACTGCCCTGGTTTGCCTTATTGGAAATCCCGATTCCATAACCAATCTGCAAATAATAATTTTCGCGGTTACCTCAGTTCTTTCTCTTGTGGCTCTGAGAAGAATTATTCAGAAGAAATTTTTTTACAGCAAAGAAAACTTGTCTGAAGAGGTTGAAGATGAGTTTACCGGAAAAGAGGCCCTGGTAACAACCGAAATTGGTCCTGAAAATAAAGGAAAAGTCGAATTCAAAGGCACAACCTGGAAAGCTGAATCTAAATCAGAAATTAAAGAAGGCCAAACAGTTATCATTATTGAAAAAGAGAATTTTACATTAATAGTTGAACCTAAAAAATAATTAAAATGGAAGGATCTAGCACTACTTTAATTCTTATTGGTGTAATCTTTTTAGGATTTATCCTGATTGCATCTATGATTAAAATTGTTCCCCAGAGAACAGCAATAATCGTTGAAAGGCTTGGAAAATACAGGGCAACCTTTACAGCAGGTTTCCAGTTACTTATTCCTTTTATTGATAAGGTAAGGTACAGGCACACGCTTAAAGAACAGGCAATTGATGTCGCACCACAGATATGTATCACACGCGATAATATCGCGGTAGAGGTTGACGGCATCCTCTACCTTCAGGTACTGGATCCTCAGAAAGCTTCTTATGGAATTGATAATTACAGATTTGCATCGATACAGATAGCACAAACAACAATGAGGAGCGTCATTGGCAAACTGGAACTTGACAGAACATTTGAAGAGCGTGAAACAATTAACGTATCTATTGTTGAAGCTGTTGACAAAGCCAGTGAGCCCTGGGGTGTTAAGGTATCCCGTTACGAGGTTAAAAATATTTCGCCTCCCCAGAGCATTAAAGATGCAATGGAAAAACAGATGAGGGCTGAAAGGGAGAAAAGAGCCGTAATTGCTGAATCGGAAGGAACAAAACAGGCTAAGATAAATAATGCAGAAGGTGACAAGCAGGAACTTATTAAAAAATCGGAGGGTGAAATGCAGAAGCGTATCAACGAAGCCACAGGTCGGGCTTCGGAGATCGAACAACTTGCAAAGGCAACCGCTAATGGGTTGAGGGCTATTTCACTTGCAATATCAGAAGAAAACGGATTAAATGCCGTTAACCTGAGGATCGCTGAGCAATATCTTATGGCGTTTGGAAATCTTGCCAAGACTAATAACACATTAATAATTCCGTCGAACCTTACAGATATTGCCGGCATTATTGCAACTGCCACTTCGGTGTTTAATGAGACAAAGGATAAGAAAAAATAACCTCTTGAGAATCAGGTTGTTCATCTTTCAGGTTTTTTTATTTACATTCACGTTTAGCCTGAATGCAAATTCGAGTACTCCTAAAGCTGTCAAAGGGGTGATTGACCTTCGGGATATAAGCAATCCTGATCAATTCATTGTAAAACTTAACGGAGAATGGGAGTTTTACTGGAAAAAGATGCTCCGCCCCCATGATTTTAAAACCCAAATATTAAAACCTGACTTTTTTGGAAAGGTACCTTCATACTGGACAGATTATCCCCGGGAGTCAGTTAAGACAGAAAAGTTCGGGTTTGCCACATACCGGCTGACTGTCTTGCTACCTGCCGGTTTAAAAAAGCCTTTTGGTATTGATCTGCCCGTTTTTGATTCCTCATATGACATATATATAGACGGAAAATATCTTGGAGGAAACGGGGTTCCCGGGAAATCGGCGGCTGAAACAGAGCCCGAGTACAAAAGAAATTTTTACAACTTAAGTCCGGAATCAGACACACTGACTATAATAATAAATGTTGCAAATTATGATCATCGTCGCGGCGGATTCTGGCTTCCTGTAAAGTTTGGAACATTCGCTGAGGTCCAGAAGCAATTGGCAAACAGTTGGGCAGGAGAATGGTCGGTGATCAGCATGCTCATAGGATTCTCCATTTTTTTCCTCTTCTTTTTTCTTATTTCTCCAAAAGAGAAGGTAATGGGTTTCTTCAGTATTGCAACAATAGGTCTTGCTTTAAGACCCTTATTTACTTCTCATTTTCTCATTCTCAACCTGTTCAATATGAACTGGATTTGGATAGTCAGGTTTGAATACATTGGACTTTTTCTGGTCATTATCGGATGGGCATGGTTCGTATTGAATCTCTACCCTTCAAAGTTTTTCAGGATAATCGTTTGGGTCATTACTATATTTTTCTTCCTGGCATTTGTTTTAACAATGTTACTTCCGGTAAAAATCTTCAGCTATACCATACTTGTGTATTATCCATCAATGTTATTGCTGATGGCTTATCTTTTATTCAGGAGTTTCATTGGCACACTGAAGAAAAATGCACTTGATGTAATGTACTTTTTAGCATTTGTTTTACTATTATTCGGTGGGTTGCATGATATACGGGTATCGCTTGGGAAATCAGATAGTTCTACCGGATATCTACTTACATATATTATAGTAATTTTTGTTTTCATACAAGCAGTTATATTATTGTATAAGTGGATAAGAGTGTTTCATGATAAGGAAAAACTTCAAATTCAGCTTGAATTCATGAACAGGAACCTTGAACTTTTTGTGAATGAAAGAACATTGGAACTAAAAACCCGGAATGAAGAAATTGAGAAACAAAACAGCATGATCGCGTTGCAAAACAAACAGTTATCAGATACTATTCAACTTAAGAACAGAGTTTTTTCTGTTATTGCTCACGATTTAAGAAGCCCTGTTGTAAATATCCTGTACATGCTTAACCTGCTTAAAGAGAAAGAGTACAAAGAGAAGTACGACACTTTCGCAAATTCAAGCATTCAGTATGCGCAGCTTGTTATCAGCTTATTGGAAAATATGCTCGTATGGGGCAGAGGCCAGGAAGACAAAATTAAGTTTTCGCCGGAAAAGCGTGACCTTGCTGATATAATACTGACAAACCTCAGCATATTCAAAGAGACTGCTGATAAGAAAGATATCCCGGTAAATTTCACTCAGGTTGGAAGCTCAATAGCATTTTTTGATAAAGATCTGCTGGATATAATAATCAGAAACCTATTGTCAAACGCAGTGAAATACACATCACGGGGAGGCAGGATCAGCATTCTTCTGAAGAATAAATCAATGACAGGAGAAGGCATCATGCTGAAGATTTGCGATAATGGAGTTGGCATACCTGAAAATAAACAAAAATATCTTTTCACATCCACCGAAATTGGCAGTTCTCCGGGAACTGAGAACGAAAAGGGAACAGGGCTGGGACTTAAGCTCTGCAATGAGCTTGTAAGACTAAATAATGGCAGCATCGCTGTTGAGAGCAAAGAGGGTGAAGGAACCTGTTTCATTATCACCCTCCCGGTTGAAAATGGGTCTTTAACACCCGGAAAAGAATAATCCTTTAATAAATTTACTATTTATCTCTTCTTGAAATTTCAAATTCTGGCAAACCGTTTTTAATAAATGGGAGATTAATTATGAATATGAATATGATCTGCATTAAATCATGGTAAAATTCTAAATCCAAAATTTTTACAGAATTGGATTTTATCTTCGCCATACAAACTTATAAATTATACAATATGAAAAACTTTGTTGTTTTAACTGTGGCGCTTTGTCTGATCTCTTTTTCAGCTTGCAGCCAAAAGAATCCGCCTGAAAATGTAAAGAAAGAATTTTCTCAGAAATTTGCCGGTGCCAAATCAATTAAATGGGTCACCGAAAAAGAAAACGAATGGGAAGCAGAATTCAAATTGAATGGAAAAGAAATGTCTGCATGTTTTGACAATGCAGGTAAATGGCTGGAAACGGAAGCCGAAGTCAGTGCTAAAGAACTGCCTGTAGCTGTAGCAAATACTTTGAAAAATGAGTTTTCAGGATTTAAAACCGATGAGTTTTCGACTATTGAAAATCCTGAAATGAATGGTTTCGAGATTGCTCTTAAAAACAAGGAAACAGAATTAACTGTCATTATCGGAGCCGATGGAACTGTATTAAAGAAAGAATCAGCTGAAGAGAATAAGAAAGAGTCTAATAATGAGAAAGATGAAAAGGATGAAAAATGAGAAAGCTTACCTTATATTGTCTTAAAATTCAGAAATTTTATTTTCTCCTTCAGAAATTGGGAACGGTTTGAAATCATATTCTGAAAATTGATGAGGAATTATGCAATGGATGTGGCCTATGTGTTCCAAACTGCCACGAGGATGATAATTGAAATCAAAGAAGAAGTACTTCAGGAAGATTGGGTGTAAAGTCGAAAGTCTGTAAAGTCTTTACCTATCAACCTTTAAGTTTACAACCTTAAATCCCAGTAAATCAAGCATTTTCTGAATTTTGTCAGTACCTTCTTTAAGATTAATTCTGTATGCAGAAAATTCCCTCCTTAGCGTATATTCACCTCTTTGTTTTTCAAAATCAGATGGTAAAAAACGCAGTTTTATATCATCCCTGTCAATGTTGTAAGTTTGAATAACAGCTTCCCTGATTATATCTTCATCTGATTTACCTTTCCCATCAATTGTTATTAAAGGAGTCGAAGGTTGAGGGACATCTTCCGGGTACCATTTTTTGAGGGGAAGATTGAAAAACCTGCATAATGAATTAACAACCATGGCAGTTCCGTTTGCCTTACCATCTGTAGAGTAACCTGCAATATGCGGTGTAGCTATGAAAGCTTTTCTCATAAGTTCATTATCAATATCCGGTTCATTCTCCCATACATCTATTACAGCGCCACCCAGTTTCCCCGATCCAAGTGCTTTTTTAAGTGCGCCCGTATCAGTCACCTCGCCCCTTGAAGAATTGAAAAACCATGCCCCTTTTTTCATCTTTTTAAAGCTCTTTTCATTAAAGAGATGGTAAGTTTTATCTTCACCTACAATACTGAGTGGAACATGAACAGTAATAATATCCGACTCATATAGAATATTACCAAGCTTGACAAAATTCTCATCTCCTTCTTCTCTTGCCCGGGGGGGATCGTTCAGCAGAACATTCATTCCAATTGTTCTTGCAAACTTTTCAACTTTTGAACCTACATTGCCGACACCTATAATTCCTATTGTTTTATCCCTGAGGTTAAATCGGAATTCGGAGGCCAACTTCAGCAAAGCAGCAGCAATATATTGCTGAACCGACGATGAATTACAGCCGGGGGCATTGGTCCATTTGATATTATTTTTTTCGCAATATTGTGTATCAATATGGTCGAACCCGATTGTTGCAGTACCTATAAAACTTACTTTCGTCCCGTTAAGAAGAACGTTTGTGCATTTGGTCCGTGTGCGGATTAACAACGCATCAGCATTCATGGCAGATTCTCTTGTAATCTGGTTCCCCGGAAGATAAGTAACATTCGCGTAAGGCTCCAAAACTCCATTGAGAAATGGAATTTTATCATCGGCAATAATTCTGATCATCATTATTTCATTTTCCCCGGAAAGTTACTAATTAATATTTGTTGAATATCAACTTTTCGAGATACTGTATTGTAGAAAGAAGTTTAATTTATTCGATAATTGTCATCTCCTTCAACAAGTATCCTGCACCGGCAAACTTGTCTATAATAAAGAGAGCATATCTGATATCAAGACTGATATTCCGGCTCTGTTCAGGGTTATAAGCCAGATCGCTTGCAACACCTTCCCATGCTCTGTCGAAATTGACCCCAATAAGCTGTCCATCAGCATTTATTACCGGACTGCCTGAATTACCTCCTGTTGTGTGGTTATTTGCAATAAAACATACCGGTACTTCTCCATTCTGTGTGTAGGGGCCAAAATCTTTCGACTTATACAATTCTTTAAGCTTATCAGGAACATCATAATCATATATATCTGGGTTATCTTTCTCCATTATACCTTTAAGTGTCGTATAATGAGTGTAATAGACTGCATCTTTTGAGAAATACCCTTTAACTGTTCCATAAGAAAGACGAAGTGTTGAGTTGGCATCAGGATAGAAAATTTTTCCACTTTCAAATTCCATCTGAGCTGCCATATACTCCTTATTTAGCTTTTGAAGATCATCATTTATACGAACCAGTTCGGGTCTGACATTTTCGGTAAGAAAGTCGTTTACGTTTACGGCAAGCCCGTAGAAAGGATCTTTATTCAATTTAGCAACACTTGCTTCATTAAATCCTGTAACGAATGCATTAAACCTGGCTTCGTCAGCAAAAACGGTTTTCTTGTAAAGCTTTTCTACAATGGATAAAAAATTTCCTTTACATGAATTCTTCAACTTGATATACTCAGGAGCCTGCCATTTAATATCAAGATATTCGCCATACATTGTCATTACTGCAACAAATAGTTTTTTATCCGTCGCTATGTTATAGTTCTGGAAAAAGCTCCTGCCTGTCTCAAGGAGATTGATTTTCATTACTTTTATCTTGTCTTCATCAGCATTGTTTTTAATCAGTTCCGCCAATGCTTTAATATTTCGTGCGAAACTTACAGCTTCAGCACCATTGTTGGAAAAGACTTCATTGGTAAAACTGCTGACAATATTATATTCATCCAATCCTGCATATAACTCCTTATACTTTGGAAGAATGTTTCCGTACTTTAACATGCGGGCATTGTCGGCAGTGATCCACACCGTCAATTTATTTTCAAACTCCTTTTTCTTCTCTATTGTTCCCATTTTTTCCAATCCCTGGCTCTCTCCTATCCATTTTTTCCACGAATTGGCTATCCCGGCTTTCTTTGCAGAATATTGAATTCTGATAAGAGGTTCGGTATTCATTGCGGCTTCCATAATTTCAATTTTCTTTGTCCGGATTACTATCATCTTAGGATTGAGGAAGTTTTTTACCATATCGATATGGTAAGAGGGAACGTATTCTGAAGTTGATCCGGGGTAACCGAAAACCATTGTAAAATCTCCCTCGTTAACACCTTTGAGTGAAATTGGGAAATGAAATGCAGGCTTATAGGGGACATTATCTTTAGAGAACTCAGCCGGTTTATTGTCTTTGCCGGCATATATCCTGAATAGCGAAAAGTCACCGGTATGTCGAGGCCACAACCAGTTGTCAGTTTCACCACCAAATTTTCCTATTGATGAAGGAGGCGCTCCAACAAGACGAATATCTCTGAACGATTCATTAACAAAAAGAAAATATTGTTTACCCATATAAAACGGTCGCACAACTGCAGAATAACCGGTGCCTACGGTGGCGCTTTTTGTAATCCCGGAAATATTTGAATTCACTAATTTATCTCGTTCATTGCCGTCCATTCCATCAATCATCCCTTTCATTACACTCTCTGTAACATCTTCTATCCTTTTAAGAAAAGTAACAGAGAGACCGGGGTTTGGCAATTCTTCTTCCTGCGACATAGCCCAGAAGCCATTAGTAAGATAATCATGCTCAAGAGAGGAATGTTTCTGTATCTGCCCATAGCCGCAATGGTGATTTGTTATCATCAGTCCATCGGGTGATATAACTTCTCCGGTGCAACCGCCGCCAAACTGGACGATTGCATCTTTCATGCATGCTTTATTAACACTATAAATATCTTCTGCAGTCAGTTTAAATCCTTTCTCCTGCATCAACTTAATATTGTACTTTTCTATAAGCAGAGGTATCCACATACCTTCATCGGCTCTCAATGCCGGAGCCAGTAAAATGGTTAGTAATAACCAGATAGTCAGTAATTTGTTTTTCATTCCTAATTCTTGATTTCTATTATTTTTTATCTTTTATCTTCATTTTTAACCCACCCCTTGCCCCCCGCCGAAGCGGGGCAGGCTCTCCCAGGAGGGGATTATTCTGAGTTACTTTTGCATTTTGCATTTTGCATTTTGCCCTTATTTTATGATGAAACTCTGTAGTTCTTTGTAGAGTCTCTGCACAGGTAATCCCACAACATTGAAATATGATCCTTCAATATTGCTGCACGCGATTATTCCAATCCACTCCTGTATTCCGTACGCCCCGGCTTTATCATAAGGTGTGAATTTATCAACATAATAATTTATTTCTTCTCCTGAAAGAGGTTCGAATGTAACTTTCGTTGAGACCGAAAAAGTGACTTCCTTTAATGGTGACAAAATCGACACTCCCGTAATTACTTCATGTGTATTACCGGAAATTTCATTAAGAATGCGGATGGCGTCTTCTGAATTCAAAGGTTTTCCAAGCACCTTGCTGTTACACCAGACAATTGTATCTGCTGTAATAACAATCTCATTATCTGATATTTCGTTAATAAATGAGAGTGCCTTTTCGTGTGCAACATATCTGGCAATCTCCTCACCAACAAGGCCTTCGGGATATGTTTCGGTATATTCCTTAATTACAACATCAAATTTCAGACCCAGTTCCCGGAGAAGCTGCTGTCTGCGTGGTGAACGTGAAGCAAGGATTATCCTGTATTTATTCAGGTTATCAATTATCATCTTCAGAAAAGGTTCCAGGTAAGTATTACTTTTACTACAACAGAGTAAAGTATACCGGTAAGCATTACTATTTTCATGGCGCTGCTTGCACTGTGAAGTTGTTGCCTGTTATTGCTGATAACGACTTTATAGATAACGTATAAAAGAGGCAAAACAATTGCAGCAGAGAGGTAAATAAGTGTTATAGTATCATTAATAAAAAAGTACCATGTAAGATAAAGCAAAGCAACAGTAATAATAATAAGGCTTACCGAAACTACCTTTGCAGAAAGTACTCCGATAACTACCGGGACAGTATTTCTTCCATAGGCAACATCTCCTTCAAAATCTTCGATATCCTTAATTATTTCACGGGTAAGTGTAGTCAGAAAAGCGAAAAGGGCAAATCCCCCTACCCAATAGAAAATAAAATTTATTTTGGGAAGGGCTATTGCATTTATTGTGTAATACTTATATAATGCCGGCCATTCGTAAAAAACAACTAACAAAGGAACCATTGCTGTCAGAATGGCAACAATTATGTTACCGATCAAAAACTGCCTTTTATAGCTTGCTGAATAAAAATAGAGCAACCCTGAAACGACCAAAAAGAGAGTTCCAAGCCATATATACCCTGCTTTCCATGAAATATAGAAGCCTGCTGAAACACCGGCAAAATTTAAAATGTTGTGCCACATCATGGCCTGGCGTCTCGGGATTTTTGTACCAACAATGACTTTTCCTTTGTTAATCAGGTCGGTTTTTATATCGAAATAATCATTAATTACATATCCTCCCGCGGTAATAAAAACAGTTGCGGCAACGAGTAACATAAAGTCATACCAGGGAAACCGGAGTACCATCGGGATCTCTTCTCCGGTACC
The DNA here is from genome assembly GCA_026391555.1 of Bacteroidia bacterium. Lineage (GTDB taxonomy): Bacteria > Bacteroidota > Bacteroidia > Bacteroidales > VadinHA17 > LD21. The sequence continues at coordinate 26,616 of JAPLEB010000069.1, forward strand.
CATATTAAGAAGTATTACACCAATTTTGCCGATGACAGGTCCCAGAACTGCATATCTCATAAGCACCATAGTAAGGATAACAATGAGAAGATTTTGCCACCTGATAAGATTAAGAAATGCCTTCATAGTTTACCATGTATATGCATCGGAATCCATCCAATTGTTATGTAATCTCAGTACCTGTTCAATAACATCCCTTACACAACCTTCGCCACCCTTCTTATCTGAAATATAGGAAGCGACTTGTTTGATCTCACTATCTGCATCGGAAGGGCATGCTGCGACACCCGCCTCTTTCATCACTCCAAAATCAGGGATATCATCACCCATGAATAAGACGTCAGATTTATTAAGATTGTGTTTTTTAAGAAAAATATTGAAATGGTCGAGCTTTGAGCGGCTGTTGAGGTAAATATCAGTTACCCCCAGCAACTTAAGCCTTTTTTGATAATCTTTTGAGCTGCTTCCCGAAATAACACCAATATGATAACCCTTTTTGACGGCTAACTGCAGAGCATAACCGTCACGAAGGTTAACTGTTCTGTTTGGCACACCAAAAGCATTCAGGCTGATTGTTTGCAGCGACAATACTCCATCGATATCAAAAATAAATGCTTTTACTTTTACAAGATCTTCCTTAAAATTTGTCATGCTTCACTACTTATTATTTTTTGTCTTTAGTATTATAGTATCTTATTATTGAACGGGTCATCTCGTTATATATGCTCTGCAATTCAGGAGAGAAAGATAGTAATTCCAAATGTTTTTCGATCGTATTCTGATCATTTCTCACAGCAGGTCCCGTCTGAGAGTTTTCAGGTCCGATATCCATCGCTTTTGAAGTAGCCTCTTTTATTAATGGCCCAAGTACCTCAAAGGGAAAACTTGCTTTTAAGGCTATCTCCTTCCCTGCTGTCAGCATATAATTTGTAAAATTACAAACAAAAACAGCCGCAAGATGAAGCATTCTCCTGTGTTCAGTATCAACAAAATGCACCTTTCCCCCAATAGATTCTGCCAGGTTTTTCAAAATTGCAGATGATTGTTTATCTGATGATTCCAGTAGAAAAGGGAGATCTTTGAAAACGACTTTTCGTTCCTTTGAAAACGTTTGTAACGGATAAAAAATGCCTTTTCGTTTAATTTGTTCAGGAAAAACATCAATGCCAATACTGCCCGCTGTATGTACAACTAAGGTTCCGGGTCTGCATTTAAGTCTATCAAGCACGCCTTTTAGTTTGTGGTCGGGTACAGCAACAATTATTACATCAGTTGAATCTGGAAATAATAATTCGGAAGACCATGATGCTTTACACGAATCAGCAAGTGAACGTCCATTTTTTTCATTTTGGGAAACAATAAATTCAATTTTGAAGCCGGCAAAATACATCTCCCTGCATAAAGCATCTGCCACTCTTCCTGCTCCTGCAAAAGATATGTTGTTTTGAATCATCACTAAATTTTTCTGAAATATACAAAATTACCCGGATAATAAACAGCCGGAACAGAGAAAGGAGAGCTTATCTTAACAGGGAAGCCTGGTTTAATAAAGATCAGAACTAAAGCCCGATTTATTTCTTGCCATAAAGATCCACGGTGACATCAGTAACCATGATTTGATATACCTTATAATAGCTCTGGTAAGAACCATTACTGCTTTGGGAAAGATATGTACAATCCCAGAAAACATCACCCGTTACCTGAAGTACATCGCCTGTTTTATATTTATTGTCTGTAAATATTTTGAACATTTCACCCGGGTTGCAGAAATAATACTGTGAATAAGGATCAGTCAACGTTGAAAATTGGATACTTGTTCCTGATTCATTATAATAAACTGTAGCCTGCTCCTTAGTAAGAGCATACAGGATATCTCCATCGCAACCGCATTTTGCCTGCTTCTTGCAACCTGAATATGAGAAAGCGGGTGTAAAAATTATCAGTACTCCAAGTATTTTTCTAATAATGTGTCCTCTCATTTAAGATTTATCGTATACGGTTAATAGTAAACAACAGACAAAGTAAACTTTAATTTCATGCCTGAGCTGTTGGTCCGCCGAAACTTAACGGCATCGCGGGCCCCGACCCTTTCACTTCTTTAATTGTGCCATGAACAGACTCATACTTTGCAATATTATCCTGAAGTGCTGCAACAAGTCTTTTTGCATGTTCAGGGGTAAGAATTATCCTCGATTTGACCTGTGCCTTGGGTATCCCTGGCATTATCCGGATAAAGTCGATAACGAATTCAGAAGCTGAATGAGTTATAACTGCAAGATTTGAATAGGTTCCCTGAGCAACTTCTTCATTCAGTTCAATACTGATCTGTGTTGGGTTCTTGGGATCTGTCATAGACTTATATAATTAATTCTATTTTTCGGCTTCAGTTTCAGTTTCCCGTTCAACGCCAACAAGGTTTTCATATTCTTCGAGAGAACCGACTATAATGCCATTATATTGTCGCTGTCCTGTTCCCGCTGGAATAAGATGGCCGACGATAACATTTTCCTTCAGGCCTTCGAGTCTGTCTACCTTGCCTAATATTGCAGCTTCATTCAGTACTTTTGTTGTTTCCTGGAAAGAAGCAGCTGAGAAGAAACTTTTTGTCTGAAGCGAAGCTCTTGTAATACCCTGCAAAACCTGGCTTGAAGTTGCCGGGATTGCATCTCTCGCATCAACAATCTTCAGGTCGCGACGCTTAAGTACAGAGTTGTCATCTCTAAGTTTACGGGATGATATAAGCATACCCGGTCGAAGGGTTTGAGAATCACCAGAGTCAATAATCACTTTCTTTCCAAAGATCCAGTCATTTTCATCCATGAATTCAAGTTTATCAACCACCTGTCGTTCCAGAAATTTTGTATCTCCAGGATCAACAATCTCAACTTTTCGCATCATCTGGCGGACAATGATCTCAAAATGTTTATCATTGATCTTAACTCCCTGTAAACGATATACTTCCTGAATCTCATTAACAATATATTCCTGTACCTTTGTTGGTCCTTTAATTGCAAGTATATCAGAAGGAGTAATTGCCCCATCGGAAAGAGGAATACCAGCTTTTACATAATCATTTTCCTGTACAAGTATCTGTTTTGAAACCGGTACAAGATATTTTTTTGTCTCATCAGATTTTGATTTGATTGAAATTTCCCTGTTACCTCTTTTAATCTTACCAAATGTAACTTCACCGTCAATCTCCGATACAACAGCCGGGTTAGATGGATTACGTGCCTCGAATAGTTCGGTAACACGAGGCAGACCCCCGGTTATATCGCCCGATTTTCCAATAGCACGCGGTATTTTGGCAAGCACTTCGCCGGCCTCTACCATCTTATTAGTGTCAACGACGAGGTGAGATCCAACAGGAAGGTTATATAACCTAAGCTCTTCACCTTTCGGGGATATGATTTTTATAGCCGGGTTTTTTGTCTTGTCCCTGCTCTCAATAATTACTTTCTCCTTAAATCCGGTCTGTTCGTCAGATTCTTCCCGGAATGTAATACCTTCTATAAGAAAATCATATCCTATCTTTCCTGCCATTTCAGAAATAATAACGGCATTAAAAGGATCCCATTCGCAAATTAGTTTGCCCTTTTCAATCTCCTGCCCAGGCTTTATATAAAGTTTTGAGCCATAAGGAATTGTATGAGTTGTCAGGGCAATTCCGGTTTTCTTGTCAATTATCCTTAATTCTGCAAGACGCCCGATAACTATATCTATATCTCCTTTTTCAGTATCTTTTTTAGGAACTGTTCTGATCTCTTCAATTTCAGCTATACCACCGTAGCGTGCAACAAGCCTCGACTCAGTTGTTATGTTCGATGCAGTACCTCCAACGTGGAATGTACGGAGAGTCAACTGAGTACCTGGTTCACCAATACTTTGAGCAGCAATAACACCGACTGCTTCACCTTTCTGAACCATAAGTCCATTAGCCAGGTTACGGCCATAACATTTTGCACAAACACCTTTTTTGGATTCGCAGGTGAGAACCGAACGGATCTCAAGCTGCTCGATGGGAGAATCTTCAATTTTCCTGGCAACCTCTTCAGTAAGTTCCTGTCCCGATTCAACTATCAGTTCACCGGTAAGCGGGTGAAAAACATTATGAACAGTTGTACGGCCGAGAACTCTTTCGTACAGTGATTCAACAACTTCCTCATTCTTCTTAATTGCCATAGCAACCAATCCTCTCAGTGTACCACAGTCTTCTTCATTAATAATGACATCCTGTGAAACATCAACAAGACGACGGGTCAGATAACCTGCATCGGCTGTTTTAAGTGCTGTATCGGCAAGGCCTTTACGTGCACCATGGGTTGAAATAAAGTATTCAAGAACCGACAATCCCTCTTTAAAGTTCGACAGAATCGGGTTTTCAATAATCTCAGAACTTGTCGATCCTGATTTATGAGGCTTGGCCATAAGACCCCTCATACCCGAAAGCTGGCGTATCTGTTCCTTTGAACCCCTTGCCCCAGAATCAAGCATCATGTAAACAGAATTGAACCCCTGCTTATCAGTTGAAAGCTGCTTCATCAGAGTTTGTGTAAGTCTTGCATTAACGTGTGTCCAGATATCAATTATCTGGTTATAGCGTTCGTTATTGGTAATGAATCCCATACTATAGTTATTTAGTACCTCCTCAACCTGCTCATATCCTTCAGTAACGAATTTCGTTTTTTCTTCAGGAATAATTACATCGTCGAGGTTAAACGACAAGCCGCCTTTAAACGCTGAATAGAATCCCAGATTTTTAATAGCATCAAGGAAATCAGCAGTTTTTGCTGTTCCGGCAAGTTTGAGAACACGCCCGATAATATCCCTCAACGATTTTTTCGTTAATATCTCATTGATATAGCCAACTTCAGCAGGTACATACTGATTGAAGATAACTCGTCCAACGGTTGTCTCAACCAGGTGGTTTACAAACTCACCTTCTTTTCTGTCGTTGACTTTAACTTTAATCAAAGCGTGAAGGTCTATCTTTCCTTCATTATATGCTATATTAACCTCCTGCGGTGAATAGAATGTAAGACCTTCGCCTCTTACCTTTTCAGTTTCGGTACTCTTTCTTCCTTTAGTTATGTAGTAAAGACCGAGAACCATGTCCTGCGATGGAACAGTGACTGGTGCACCGTTTGCAGGGTTAAGAATATTGTGAGAAGCCAGCATGAGCATCTGAGCCTCAAGTATTGCACTGTTGCCAAGGGGAAGATGGACAGCCATCTGGTCGCCGTCGAAGTCAGCGTTAAAAGCAGTACATACAAGTGGATGGAGCTGGATAGCTTTTCCTTCAATAAGTTTTGGCTGAAAAGCCTGAATACCAAGTCTGTGAAGCGTTGGGGCACGGTTTAAAAGAACCGGGTGTCCTTTAAGTACGTTTTCAAGGATATCCCAAACTACAGGATCTTTTCTGTCAACAATTTTCTTTGCAGACTTTACAGTTTTTACGATACCACGTTCGATCAGTTTACGTATAATGAATGGCTTATAAAGTTCTGCAGCCATATCTTTTGGTATACCACATTCATGCAGTCTGAGTTCCGGGCCAACGACAATAACGGAACGGGCAGAGTAGTCAACTCTTTTACCAAGCAGGTTCTGACGGAACCTTCCCTGTTTTCCTTTAAGGCTATCACTCAGCGACTTAAGAGGACGGTTAGCATCCGTCTTCACGGCATTTGCCTTTCGTGAGTTATCGAAAAGTGAATCGACAGCTTCCTGGAGCATACGTTTTTCGTTACGCAGTATCACTTCGGGAGCTTTGATCTCAATAAGTCTTTTAAGGCGGTTGTTCCTGATTATAACCCTTCTGTAAAGGTCGTTCAGGTCGCTTGTTGCAAACCGTCCGCCATCGAGAGGAACTAGAGGCCGTAGTTCGGGTGGAATAACAGGAACCACTTTAATGATCATCCATTCAGGCTTGTTAACATGCCTGGAATCTCTGAAAGCCTCTACAACCTGAAGGCGTTTAAGCGCCTCATTTTTACGCTGTTGTGAAGTTTCAGTATTAGCCCTGTGACGAAGAGAATATGACATCTCGTCAAGATCGATACGGCTGAGAAGTTTATATAGAGCTTCAGCGCCCATATCTGCAACAAATTTATCAGGGTGATTATCTTCAAGATATTGGTTTTCTTTTGGAAGCGATTCAATAATCTCGATATATTCCTCTTCTGTCAGAAAATCGAGATATTTGACACCATCCACTGCTTTTACGCCTGGGTTGATCACGACATATCTCTCATAATAAATAATAGAATCAAGCTTCTTGCTTGGAAGACCCAGAAGATACCCTATTTTATTAGGTAACGAACGGAAATACCATATATGAGCAATAGGAACTACGAGAGAAATGTGCCCCATCCTTTCACGACGAACTTTCTTTTCAGTAACCTCAACGCCACAACGGTCGCAAACGATTCCTTTATAACGGATTCTTTTATACTTTCCGCAATGGCACTCGTAATCTTTTACCGGACCAAAAATCCTTTCGCAGAATAATCCATCGCGTTCAGGTTTATATGTACGGTAATTAATTGTTTCGGGCTTCAGTACTTCACCACTTGAACGATCAAGTATTTCTTCAGGTGAAGCAAGACCTATTGAGATTTTTGAGTAACTGGTCTTTGTTTTGTTATCTCTTCTGAATGACATTTGTTGGATATTTTTTAATTCTAAAACTAAAAATTCAAAACCTTTCGAAATACTTAATCAAGTATTACGCTCAGACCGAGACCTCTCAGTTCGTGCAAGAGAACATTTAGAGATTCGGGGATACCTGGAAAAGGCATAGGTTCTCCTTTCACAATTGCCTCATATGCTTTGGCACGGCCAACAACATCATCAGATTTAATTGTTAGTATTTCCTGGAGAATATGAGCAGCTCCAAATGCTTCGAGGGCCCAGACTTCCATTTCACCAAAACGCTGACCTCCAAACTGAGCTTTACCGCCTAACGGTTGTTGTGTAATAAGCGAGTAAGGTCCTATTGAACGTGCATGCATCTTATCGTCAACCATGTGGCCAAGTTTAAGCATGTATATAACGCCAACTGTTGCAGGCTGGTCGAATCGTTCGCCTGTGCCACCATCGTAAAGGTATGTCTTTCCATACTTCGGAAGGTTTGCCTCTTCGGTATATTCAGTGATCTGACTTATAGTTGCACCATCGAAAATAGGTGTTGAGAATTGAAGTCCGAGTTTCTGACCGGCCCACCCAAGTACAGTTTCATAAATCTGTCCAAGGTTCATTCTCGAGGGAACACCGAGTGGGTTCAAAACAATATCAACCGGTGTACCATCTTCAAGGAAAGGCATATCCTCGGCACGTACAATTCTGGCAACAATACCTTTGTTACCATGTCTGCCAGCCATTTTATCACCAACCTTTACCTTGCGTTTCTTGGCTATGTATACTTTTGCAAGACGTACAATACCAGCCGGCAGTTCATCGCCGATTGTAATACTATATTTCTTACGTTTGTAAACACCATCTATCTCCTTATGTTTAAGAATATAGTTATGGAGAAGTTGTTTAATGCTGTCATTTTTCTTTTTATCGGTAGACCACTTATTAGGATTAACATTCAAAAAATCAACCTCTTGGAGCTGTTTAAGAGTAAACTTGCTTCCTTTCGGAATGACATCAACATTCAAATAATCCTTAACTCCCTGTGAAGTTTTTCCATTTACAAGAATAAAAAGCTTATCAACAAGTCTTGTTTTGAGTTCATCAACACTCCTGTTGAAATCTGTTTCGATCTTGTCGAGCAGCGGTTTTTCCACGGCTTTGGCTTTCCTGTCTTTTACAGCCCTCGTGAACAGTTTTTTATCGATAACGACTCCTTCGAGGGAAGGTCCGGCTTTCAGAGATGCGTCTTTTACATCGCCGGCTTTATCACCGAATATGGCGCGCAGCAGTTTTTCTTCAGGTGAAGGGTCTGATTCGCCTTTTGGTGTTATCTTACCGATTAGGATATCGCCTGGTCTGATGTGGGCGCCTATCCTGATAAGACCATTCTCGTCGAGGTTTTTTGTAGCTTCCTCGCTTACGTTAGGAATATCGGATGTAAGCTCTTCAAGTCCACGTTTTGTATCGCGTACTTCAAGCTGGTATTCATCGATATGAACTGATGTGAAGTAATCTTCCTGAACAACTTTTTCAGAGATAACAATTGCATCTTCGAAGTTATATCCTTTCCATGGCATGAAAGCCACTTTGAGGTTTCGTCCGAGAGCCAATTCACCATGTTTGGTTCCATAACCTTCCGTAAGTACCTGTCCTTTAGTTACTTTTTCACCCTTTTTCACAACAGGTATAAGGTTGATACATGTATTCTGGTTTGTTTTCCTGTATTTTGGGAGTATATAACGTCTGATGTCATCATCAAAGCTAACGAACTTCTCCTCATCGGTACGGGTGTACCTGATAACTATTTCATTTGAATCTACAAATTCGACCACTCCGTCACCTTCTGCCATATAAAGTATGCGGCTATCTCTTATCACCTGTGCTTCGAGACCGGTTCCTACTATTGGTGCTTCGGGGTTTATAAGTGGTACAGCCTGGCGCATCATGTTTGATCCCATGAGTGCCCTGTTGGCATCATCATGCTCGAGGAATGGTATGAGTGATGCAGCAATTGAAGCAATTTGGTTTGGGGCTACGTCCATGAGGTCCACCTTTGAAACTTCCTCAAAAGGATAATCAGCTTCATACCTGCATTTTGCCCTGATATTTTCAAAATGTCCGTCTTTAAGGAGAGGAGCATTTGCCTGGGCTATCATTTTTTCTTCTTCTTCTTCAGCGCTCAGCCATACAATACCATCTTCACTGAAATCAACATGAGAATCCTTAACTTTAAGGTATGGTGTTTCGATAAATCCCAGAGTATTGATTTTGGCGTAAACGCATAGAGAAGATATAAGACCGATATTTGGTCCTTCAGGTGTTTCAATAGGACAAAGGCGTCCATAATGGGTATAGTGAACGTCCCTGACTTCAAATCCTGCTCTTTCGCGGGAAAGACCGCCTGGTCCCAGGGCTGACATACGACGTTTATGAGTCATTTCAGCAAGGGGGTTGGTCTGATCCATGAACTGTGAAAGCTGATTTGTTCCGAAGAATGAGTTAATAACCGATGAAAGGGTTTTTGAATTAATAAGGTCAACCGGAGTAAACACTTCATTATCCCTGACATTCATTCTTTCGCGTATTGTACGTGCCATACGGGCAAGACCTACGCCGAACTGAGCATATAACTGTTCTCCTACTGTGCGAACTCTCCTGTTACTAAGGTGATCGATATCGTCTATATCCGTCTTGGAGTTAATAAGTTCGATCAGGTATCCTATAATCTTAATAATATCTTCTCTGGTAAGAACCTTAACATTCATTTCGGTGTTAAGACCTAATTTCTTATTAATCCTGAAACGTCCAACCTCTCCCAGGTCATATCTCTTATCGGAGAAGAAAAGTTTGTCGATAACATCGCGTGCAGTTGCTTCATCGGGTGGTTCAGAGTTACGGAGTTGACGGTAAATATAGATAACAGCCTCTTTTTCAGAGTTACATGGATCTTTCTGAAGTGTGTTATATATTATAGCAAAGTCCGAAAGTGTTGAATCGTCCTTATGTAAAAGAATTGCTTTTGAACCTGAATCAACTATCATATCGACATGCTCCGATTCGATAATTGTTTCCCTGTCGAGGATTATTTCATTTCTTTCAATTGAAACCACCTCACCAGTATCTTCGTCAACAAAGTCTTCGACCCAAGTCTTCAGTACCCTGGCAGCCAGTTTACGTCCGATTAGTTTTTTGATATTTGTTTTTGATACTTTATGTTCTTCGGCAAGGTTAAATATTTCGAGTATCTCCTTATCGCTCTCGAATCCGATAGCCCGGAGAAGTGTTGTTACCGGCAGTTTTTTCTTTCTGTCGATATATGCATACATCACGTTATTAATATCTGTAGCAAATTCTATCCAGGAACCTTTAAAAGGAATGATCCTGGCGGAATAGAGTTTAGTTCCGTTCGCGTGAATGCTTTGACCAAAGAAGACCCCGGGGGATCTGTGTAACTGAGATACAACGACTCTTTCAGCACCGTTAATAACGAATGTAGCACGTTCTGTCATATAAGGAACTGTTCCAAGATATACATCCTGGATAACTGTATCAAAATCCTCATGTTCAGGATCGGTACAATAGAGTTTCAGTTTTGCTTTAAGAGGAACGCTGAAAGTGAGTCCGCGTTCGATACATTCTTCAATAGTATAGCGAGGAGGGTCAATATAATAATCCAGAAATTCAAGAACGAAATTGTTCCTTGTATCAGTTATTGGAAAGTTATCTGTAAAGACCTTAAAAAGTCCCTCTTTTTTTCTGTTTTCGGGAGTAGTTCCAAGTTGGAAATACTCACTAAAGGATTTCAACTGAATCTCCAGAAAATCAGGATATTCAAGATGTTTTTTTCTGGATGCGAAACTTATTCTTTCGGTATTTTTTGAGGACATTTATTAAAAGATTAAGTGAACTTATTATTTTAAGAACAAAAAGGCTTAGTTCCGAAAATTTCGGAACTAAACCTATAACCCAGCAATTAGGTATAACTTATTTAAGTTCAACTTCAGCTCCTGCTTCCACTAATTTACCTTTAATAGCTTCAGCTTCATCTTTGGAAACACCTTCTTTAACCGGAGCCGGTGCAGAATCAACAACTGCTTTGGCTTCTTTCAGTCCGAGACCGGTGATATCCTTAACAAGTTTAACAATTTGTAATTTCTGACCGCCGGCTGCTTTGAGAATAACGTCGAATGTTGATTTCTCTTCAACAGCAGTTACATCGCTACCGGCTGCCGGACCGGCAACTGTAACTGCAGCTGCAGCAGGTTCAATACCATACTCATCTTTAAGTATTTTAGCCAGTTCGTTTACTTCTTTTACAGATAAGTTAACAAGTTCTTCTGCAAATTTCTTAAGATCTGCCATATTTATCGATTTTTAATTTGATTATACTTTATTATTCTTCTCTTTTTGATAGTGTTTCAAGAACACCATGAATTGTATTTCCACCTGATTGCAGGGCTGAAATAACGTTTTTGGCAGGTGACTGCAAAAGCATAATAATATCACCAATCAGTTCCTGTTTGGTTTTTATGGAAATAAGTGCACCAAGCATGTTATCTCCAACATAAACTGATTCCTGAACGTATGCGCCTTTAAGCACAGGTTTATCATGTTTTCTACGGAATTCCTTAATAAGTTTTGCAGGAACATTCCCCGATTGAGTAAACATGATGGACGTAGTACCTTTCAGAACCGGATATAGTTCTTCAAAGTTTCCATTAGACTGCTCGAGTGCTCTTTTGAGGAGAGTATTTTTAACAACAACAAGCTTAATGTTGTTATCAAAGCACTTTCTTCTCAGGTCACTTGTATCAGCGGCATTAAGCTGA
>JAPLEB010000002.1 GCA_026391555.1 Bacteroidia bacterium
CAATCATTTCACCGGCATCACCGGCACCGGCAATTAGGACTCTTTTTTTCCTGATGCCTCTTTTTCCAAACCTGAGTTCATTGAAAAACCTTTCGGAAAATCGCGAAATTATCATTAGCAGCAAAGTTATCAGATAGTCAATGATTAAAATACTTCGGGGAAAATACGGGAGCACAAAGACACGACCTAACCAATTAACAGGCTGGCTCAATACATAAAAAATTACACCCATTACTATAATTGACAACGTAACTGCTTCGACAATAGCAACCATGTCCTTGATTGACGCGTATTTCCAGACCCTTCGGTATATCCCAAAAATAACAAACATAATAATCTTTACAAGGATTATTATCAGGATATAGGTTCCAATATAATTTGAATACTGGGAAAATATGGTCCCGCTTATACTTATATTTATTACTCCACGCAGAAAAAAGGAAATAATAAAAGAAGAAAAAATTATAAGTATGTCAAATATTACAAGTCTTGTTATTTTAAGTGCCGAGCTTCTTTTCATATGCCAATTATAGCACAGAATTTAAGGTATTTTGCCTACTGTTGTATATTTTCTTTATAGTCCTTGCCAAGAATTACAATCACATCTGCTGTTGAATAATAATTGCTCCATTTGCTGCTATATTGTTCAACCTCGTAACTTTTTAAGATCAGAGCGAGCTGCTCAGCATTTTGCTGTTTGCCATTTTTATATATTATCTTTGTTTTCTCAAAATTATAGTTTTCAGCGTTGGCAATTCCATTTACTTTGAATTCATATTTTTTAATATAATTCTGAAAATCTGTAGCAGAACCTTTAATGCCGCAGCCATTATAAATCATTATTGAAGTCTTTTTAGCAATTGTCTTGTCTAATGTCACACCGACGTTTACATCTATTTCAAGCGAGATGACACCTTTCTGGGAAAACCATGCTACTGTTTCATGAACCAGGTCATAGGCAAGCACATATCTTCCGGGCTTATCGGGTGCAGTTATAGTCATTGTAACAGTTCCATTATCATTGTGGTCTATATTGCTTGGCAGCTCACCGCTGTCACTATCATATACAACAACTTCTCTTGTATCTCTATTATACCAGTGAACTCCCAGGTCAACCCTTTTTTGGCCTGAATTGCCCCACAACAAGTAGCCTGTATTTGTAACCGTGATTTTGGTTTCAAATTTCTGGCCTGGCAAGACTTCATTTGGAGTTGTCCCATTATCATTATATTGCGCTGCGTACAATACATTTACGGCAACATACTTTTCAAGCGGGGGAACTCCCTGATAGGAAAACCATGTTTTACCTTCATGAACCATATCAATTTGTAAAATATAATTGCCCTTTTGCGGGGGTGATAAGATTTTTATTTCAAACTCTGCTTCCTGGCCTGGTTTTACAGAGTCATAAGGCATGTAAGTCCTTTCACCGTCAAGTATCACAGTTTTTTTTGTTTCAAAATCAAGCCAGTGATAGCTTAAGTAAAATGGGTTTTCTCCTCCCCTGTTCCAGTCAACTGC
>JAPLEB010000067.1 GCA_026391555.1 Bacteroidia bacterium
AAATAACTTTGTAAAATCACCCTGGAAATTATGGTAAAAATGAAGCAAAAAAGGATGTTAACTTAGGGGTGGTCTTTTACACCCGGTGAAGCATGGTCTTTCAAAACCGATTAAGGGTGGTCTATATGTCCGATTTTTCCAAAAAGATAGTCGATATTTCGATCGAAATGCAATACAATTATAAAGTATAAGAAATTTAACCCTCCCTTCTGCTGTAAACCACATTTGCTACCCGCTTCTGACCAACGCGCAATCCAAAGGTAGTAAAAGAGGTTTACAGCCCGTCCCTGCCTGGTAACTCGACAAAGTACAAATGCCAATATTCTTCTTCACCGAGACAGATTTAAAATTTGCCCTGCCTTTAACATGCGGGTTAATGCAATAAGCTTGTCACAATTTTTGCACGCAACGTATACAATTTCATAATGACACAAAATTTCGCATCCATTTACAGCTTTCATACTACCGGCTCTGGACAGTTCCTGCCTCCGGGACAATTTTATCTTTCGCCGGTTCCGATAGCTATCGGAATGGCAAAAATTGCGCCATACCGGCTTGCCACCGGGACTCTTTCCTTGATCGCAACCGGGACAGTCAACCGGATGGCTTCGCCGGGTAACGTTTACTTACTATATTGCCGTGCCGTTGGCGTTCATTGTAACGTGACACCGCAGACTTCAACTACAAGATAAAAATTATCATAACTTTGGACGGATAGTTATTGAGTGACAGAATAGATAACATTAAAAATATGAGTAATGCAAAAATATCAATACGTTTTTTTGACGACCGCGAAGTGCGAGCCGTTTGGGACGAACAAAACGCCAAGTGGTGGTTTAGTGTGTTGGATATAGTAGCGTTGCTTACCGACCAAGACGACTACACCAAAACCCGCAACTATTGGAAATATCTTAAAGCCAAATTGAAAAATGGAAACAGCGAGTTGGTTAGTGCCACTACCCAACTGAAACTTTTAGCAAGTGACGGTAAACAATATTTAACCGATATGTTGGATTACACCGGTATTATAGCCTTAGGCAAAGAATTTCCGAGCAAAAAGGCAAACCGATTTATAGAATGGTTTACGTACAGCGATGAAAGCATAGATGGCAAAAGCAAAACAAAAGCGTATGCCATGTTTGAAAGTTCTTTTATCAACAGCTTAGAAGTTGGCACAACCAAAGGTTTGCAACAAATACACGCTTATTTATTTGGTGGATTGTATGATTTTGCGGGACAAATCAGGCAAAAAAATATTTCAAAAGGTGGTTTTCAATTTGCCGTATCACGCTTTTTAGGCGACACATTAAAGCAAATTGAAGCAATGCCCGAAACTACATTTGACGAAATCGTAAATAAATATGTAGAAATGAACATTGCACACCCTTTTATGGAAGGCAATGGCAGAAGCGCCCGAATATGGTTGGATTTGATATTAAAAAACCGCCTCAAAAAATGTGTGGATTGGAGTAAAATAAGCAAGGTAGATTACATGAATGCAATAATGCTAAGTCCAACAAAAAGTAGTGTTCTAAAAACTCTTTTGAATAATGCGCTCACCCCCAAAATAAACGACCGCGAAATGTTTATGAAAGGAATTGACTACTCATATTACTACGAAGAAAATGATTAAAAAACGGAATAAAGGGACAGCACACAACGAAAAAATGAAATGTGAAACGACAAAATAGAAAACAACGAAACGCCAACACGCAATATAGCCAATGGCGGGGCATGTGGCAATTTGAAGCTTTCTGCCCCGCATAAAGGTTTGTAACGGTGGATAAGGACAAAGCCCGCAAACCGCCACTGGCCATATTGCCAAACGTTATGGGCAAGCCATTGACAACATGACAGTTAAGTACATAATGACAAATTGTAATCCTGCACCCTTGACAGCTGAATCGTTCGCCGGGACTGGCAAAAATTGCGCCATGGTGTCTTGCCGCCGGGACTGTTTCTCGGCTAAAGTACCGCATGACACATCGGCGGACGGCGCCACCACCGCTTTCTGCTCATACCCGCTGGCCGTTATAGTGCATTCGAGCTCAATCACATACTCCATGTTTGCCTGGACGAACGCACTATAACTCAAAATCATTTTATTAGTATAGTTTTATATCCGGTTATATATCCTACTTTAGAGACATCAACCATGGTTTTTGCATTGCTACCAAGACAATTTTACCGTGACGGGACAACTCGCGACCGTTTATCGGGACTCAGCCGTCAAGACAGTTTTTACTGGACGAGAAAACAAACATCCGTCTCCCGGGACTGTGCAAAAACCAGATAAGCTTTAAGGCCTTCACAACTAACTAACCATCATTATGAAAGACTACTACAGTATTCTCGGATTGACAAAAGATTCATCTCTTGACTTAATAAAACAAAGGTTCAAAGAACTTGCATTTGAAAATCATCCAGATGTCAGTGATAAAAAGAATGCAAATGAAGTTTTTATTGAGATTTATGAGGCCTATCATATTTTAAGCACCCCAGGCAAGAGGGCCAATTATGACTTATTGTATGACAAATACATTAATAAAACAAAGAATCAAATTCCAAACGAAGAATACATTAAGGCTGACATCCAAAATGTTTCCTTTTCAGCAAGAGAGAACGCACAACAAAAAGCAAAAGTTAAATACGAGGATTTTGTAAAAGAAATGGAATGCTTCTATAAAAAAGGACTGAAAGGTAATGGTATTCCATATTCCTATAATATGCATAAAACACTTGGTATTTATGGAGGAGTAGGTCCTATGGCTAGTATTAGATCAAAAGTGGTAAGTATTCCAATCCCTAGAAGCAAGAAAGCTTTAAGTATCCATCGTTTGGGATTTTTAATTAAAGTAGTGTTTTTTGTTATAGCCGTTCTTGTCTTTAAACTTGATATGCTATTAAATATGGGACTAATAACGAAAATATTGATATCAGCAGCTATTCTATTGACAGGTGGACTGATTACACTTCTAATTTTCCGTTTAAGCGAGACTAAATCAAAATTCTCCCATTCTGACAAATATTTTCTAGTAGAAAAGTATAAGAATAAAGGGTATAAAAGAGGTTTTCACCCGATGATGTCGACAACACCAATCGGATTAATTGCATTTTTAATCAGATTAATTTTTTAATAATTGCTGGCTATAATCCGGAGAGTATAGTAAAGAAGTTCGTCATGGTTTTTCTGGGACTCATAGCCACTTTCCCCAGACCACAATACATGTGACAATTCCTGCTTATATACCGTGATTTTAACCTTTGATAGTTACTCCTCGACGAGAAAACTTTTATCCGTCTGTCGGGACTTTTAAAAAAAATCTGAACGCACTATACGGATGGTATAGTTAATTGCCTTCAGCAGCCCGGACAGCTTAGTAATCAGCCCCATAAGTCTATGCGATCAAAATTATTTTCACTTATCAAAATTTCGGTGCCGTGACTAATCCTGCTACCGTGACAAAGTCTATGGGGCTGCTGGCCGACGCGCAGTTGTCATGGTTTTTGCTCCCGATAGCTATCGGCAGCCATCTTGACAATTTTATCATGACGTGACATTTTTTTCACATTTATCAGGACTTTGCCATCTAAAAAACTACCTGCTGACAATGCAAAATCACCCATCTACCGGGTTTGGCAAAAACCAAACCAACCTTGAGCCGTATCTCAGAACGAGACATCCATTATTTCAAGATTTATGACTAAAAAGGGAATGGATTTATTAATTGTTCAGTAAATATTTGCAATTACAAAATAAAGTACGCATATTTGTACTTAATTAGATACTTAAATTAATAGACAATGATAGCAGCAAATTATACAGAATTCAGGACCGGACTTAAAAACTATCTTGACAATGTTGAAAATAACAATGAGACTTTGATTATCAAGAGAGGATCCGGAAAAGGGACTGTATTAATATCCCTTGACGAATATAATTCAATCATGGAGACTTTGCATTTATTAAGTTCTAAGAAAAATGCAAAAAGACTTTTTGAATCAATCGAGCAGATGAAAACCGGTAATAGGGTTAAACATAGCTTGATTGAGGAATGATGAAAATTATTTTTTCAAAAAATGCCTGGGAAGATTATGTCTATTGGCAAACCGTAGACAAAAAAAACCTCAAGAAAATATATGCCCTGATTAAAGACATTCAAAGAACTCCTTATGCGGGGATTGGCAAACCAGAACCATTGAAATTTGATCTCACTGGTTATTGGTCAAGACGTATTGACCTTGAGCATCGATTAGTTTACCAAGTTAATGATTCAGATATTTTGATCTTTGCTTGTCGTTTTCACTATGATAAAAAATAATGAGCACAAGCTAACACGGATGGGTAATTGGCTTCGCCGAGCTCGGACCAGAAAACTATTCGGTCTGCTGCGCATAGTAAATTTATGTTGGTCCTCGGTTGCCTTCAGCAGCCCGGACAGCTTAGTAATCAGCTCCATAAGTCTATGCAATCAAAATTTATCTCACTTATCGAAATTTCTCTACCATGACTAATCCTGCTGCCGTGACAATATCAATAGGGCTGCTGGCCGATGCGCTCCGACGGCAACTTCCCATACGTGCCGTGCCGTCAGACTGTCTAATAACCTGCCTTTTTTGTTGATAACTATGAGGCTGGAGATTCTTCAATTAACGCCGGGTTAAAGTCCCTCAAACCTGATCATTTCGCTGTTTTTGAGCACAATAGACCATCACAGATCAAAAATCAGCCCCTTTCAGACTACTTTTTTCCGGTTAGAAGTTTGGGATAGAAAATTTCCGTGGTCGCCGGTACCGGCTTAAATCAAATGAAAAATTATGGAATAAAAAAGGTTATTGGACAAACTGCCGTTAGGTTTCATTGCCGCAAGCCCCGACACAGTCTTGCTTAGAGAATTATTCCTGGACAAGATTATTTCGCATCACTTATTAAACCTTGACTCTGCCGTTACCAACTTTATCATGACAAGTAAACTTTCGTCCACTTACCGGGACTTGAAGGCAACGAAACCTAACGGCTTCGAGAGTGTTTATAACTTGACTGTCAGATTTCAGGCCATTTAGACAAATATTGGTGAGAGACCTCAGACTGCCGAGACAAATGACTTTTGAGACAATATTTCAACGGGCAAAAAAACTGCACCGAAAACCTAACAAGCGGGTCATAAGCAATAAGCTTGTCACAATTTTTGCATTACATTCACACAGAAGCACCTGGAAAATTTCAAGAGTTATTTCACGAACAAACTACTATTATTACTCTTCATGATGGAGATGTATTTGATGTAAAATAAAAATGGATTAATAATGATAAAAAAGAGCGAACGGCTAACAAAGGCTATATGCAATAAGGGTTTCAGTGGTAATTCAAGCATTCTGCCCCGCAAAAATTTCGTGTCGGCGGACAGGACAGTAGCCCGCAATCCCTTACTGCACATAGCCTCGACCGTTATGGTTAATGACTGACATACTGTACGTTAGAAAGCTTTCAAGCACTAACCATAACTCAAATAGAAAGATCGTTTTACCGAAACACTGCCAGCCCATCTATCTGGACTCATTATCTGGACAAATTTCTTATGACGAGACAACGATCGAATGATCTATGGTTTTCTTAAATTTTCTATCTTTGCAATATATATTTTAAGCCATGACAGCGATTCAATTAAAGACATTATTAATCCACAGGATATCGGAAATTAACGATGTTTCTTTTCTCAAAGCATTAAAAACAATTCTTGACACTAAGACTGATACGGGAGTGATACAATTAACTCAAGAACAACTTGATGACATTATTGCTTCAAAGAAAGAAATAGAACAAGGGTTATTCATCGAAAATAGTGTTTTAGAAAAAGAAGTCAAACAATGGCTAAACGCAAGATAGTCTGGTCAAATAGAGCCAAGATCAGACTCTATGCCATCCTTGATTTCTACATTAAAAGAAATAAGAGTAAGGTATATTCAAACAAACTTCAGAAACTAATATCAAAAGAGGTAAATCTTCTTTTAAAACAACCCGACCTTGGATTAAAAACATCAGAGGAGACAACTCGGGGACTAATCATTCAGGATTACATTGTTTATTACGAGATCACTGATGAAAAGATTATTATTCACTCAATTTGGGACTGTAGACAAAACCCTGACGATAAGATAATTAAATAACATCACTAACCATAATAAAGAGGACTTCATGTGGCATAGCCTGTCCCGCTTTGGCGGGATAGTGCCCAGCATGAAGTCTCACGTTGCTCTAAATCCGTTCACCTGACCTTATTCTATGCACTTACCACCGTTATTCGGGTTCCATTTGAAGCC
>JAPLEB010000058.1 GCA_026391555.1 Bacteroidia bacterium
AGGATTGTTAAAGCATCGTTCTGAAAGGGCATTAGGCTTCAGGATTCATGCGACAGTCGTACCCCGTACCTCAAACCATTTTTAGAGTTTGAAAGCCTTCTTTATCTTATCAACATAATCCAGTTTTTCCCAGGCAAAGAATTCAACTTTTTTCAGATAAACTTTTTTGCCGTTGCCATTCACAATTTTTGGTTTACTGCCGGGTACTTCATAGTATACTTCAACATTTTTAACTGTACAATCACGACCAAAATGTCCGTAAGAAGCTGTTTCCAGGAACACCGGGTTTTTCAGTCCGAAACGCTGAACGATAGAGTAAGGACGCATATCGAACAGTTTGTTGATCTTTAATCCAATTTCTTCATCGGAGAGCAATTTGCCTTTACTGTCTTTTACTTTAGCTGTTCTGTATGTATTAACATATAAACCAACAGGTTGAGCAACACCTATAGCATAGGCAACCTGGATCAATGCCAGATCGCAAACGCCGGCTGCCACCAGGTTCTTGGCAATATGACGGGCAGCATAAGCTGCTGACCTGTCGACTTTTGAGGAATCCTTTCCTGAAAATGCACCTCCTCCGTGGGCGCCATGTCCTCCGTAAGTGTCAACGATGATTTTACGGCCGGTAAGACCTGTATCGCCATGAGGACCTCCGATGACAAATTTGCCTGTCGGATTTACAAGAAGTTTAAAATCCTCATTGAAAAGTTTTTGTATTCTTTTAGGAAGAGCTTTTTTCACGCGTGGGATAAGAATTTTCTGAAGGTCATCCCTGATTTTTTTCTGCATCGCTTTTTCTGCATTCTTTTCAGATTTGTACGATTTGTTCTTTGGCAGAACAAATTCATCGTGCTGGGTGCTGACAACTATTGTGTCGATGCGGAGAGGTTTATTATTGTCATCATATTCAACTGTAACCTGAGACTTACTGTCGGGTCTAAGGTATTTCATCTGTTTCCCTTCGCGCCTTATAGTTGCCAGTTCCTGGAGAATACGGTGAGACAGCTCTATGGTTAAGGGCATATAGTTATCCATTTCACGGCAGGCATAACCGAACATCATTCCCTGATCGCCAGCTCCCTGCTCTTCAGGCTTTTCACGAACCACACCCTGGTTTATATCGCTCGATTGTTCATGAATAGTCGATATTACACCACACGAATCGCAATCAAAACGGTATTCTGCTTTTGTATAACCAATGTTCCGTATTACTTTACGGGCAGTCTCCTGTACATCCACCCATCCTTCTGTACGTACTTCTCCACCGCAGACAACAAGGCCTGTTGTTACAAAAGTCTCGCAGGCAACTTTTGACTCGGGATCCCAGCGAAGGAATTCATCAAGTAAAGCGTCTGATATCTGATCGGCTACCTTATCGGGGTGGCCTTCTGAAACTGATTCTGAAGTAAATAAATATCCCATAATTCAATTATTAGTTGATTATTAAACAACAGATGGGCAGTTTGGTTGATTGAAAAAGAGGGAATTATCAGCATTTTAGCATTTTTTTCCTGTGGTTGCAATCAGAACAAATCTTTCCACCAATTTATGACGGTACAAAGCAAATAAAAAAAATCAGAAAAACCAAAAATATTATGCGTTGGTAAGATTTCTGAAAACATCTTCAAGATTACTCTCCTGCTTCTGAAGTGAGAGTACAGTGAGGGTATTTCTTACAGCAAAGTTGAATATAGCAGGACGGATATCCTCATCGCCTTCAGCTTCAATCAGCCATAAATTGTTATTAATCAGGCTAACCTTGCTGACATTACCAATATCAGCCAGCAACGACTCTTTTGTGTCCTTATCAAACTCCACGCGGATTACCTGTTTCGGGCGCTTTATAAGGGAATAGATTTTACTCTTCTCTTCGTCAGCTACTATAACACCTTTATCAATAATTATAACTCTGTCGCATATTGCTTCAACCTCCTGCATGATATGTGTTGAAAGCATCACGGTCTTTTCTTTTCCAACCTCTTTGATCAGGTTTCGAATGTCGACAATCTGATTAGGGTCGAGTCCGGCGGTTGCCTCATCGAGAATCAGCACCCCAGGGTTAAGGATAAGGGCCTGGGCAAGTCCGACCCTCTGTCTGTATCCTTTTGAAAGTGAACCGATCTTTTTCTTCTGTTCCGGCGCCAGACCGGTTAATTCAATAATATTATCAATCTGCTTTTTCTTTGGAAGTCCCGTCTTGTATATTGAAGCAACAAACCCAAGATATTCCCTCACGTACATTTCAGGATATAGGGGGTTATTTTCAGGAAGATAACCTATTTGCTTTTTTACTTCAAGATTGTCAACTCCCACTTCAAGGCCATTAACGTACACCTGTCCGGATGAGGCAGGGATGAAACCGGTAATAATCTTCATCATTGTTGATTTTCCGGCACCGTTGGGACCAAGAAACCCAACGATCTCACCTGTTTTAACCTCGAAAAAGACATTATCGAGAGCTTTCTGTTCGCCAAAAAACTTTGTAACGCCCTGAATTACAATTGACATAAGCCGGTTATTATTCTCCCCAACCACCCATAAATTGTCCAAGCTTGGCAAAGGATACCTTGGGATTTACACAGCAGACAGGTATCTTGGAGCTGTTGGCAATAATATATTGTTCAGATGCCCCTATTACATAATCAGCAAAAGTAATATTCTTGGTTGTCACAATAAGGATCAGGTCGGCATTTATTTTCTGGGCAAAATCGATGGTCTGCTGGGCAAAGTTTCCCTTGGGAATTTCATGGATCTCATAATCTATATTATTTTGTATTAAATATTTAACACCAAAATTTAAATTTATATTTGTCTTTTTTATAAGATTCTTATCGGTGCTGACAGCAACAAACATATGAATTTTTGATTCAAAATATTTCCCCATAAAAATAGCCATCTTCATCTTCTCCTTATTTTCACCCCTGAAATCAACAGGAAAGACAATATTGTGATATCTCTCCTGGTCAACAGGAGGGTCCTGAATAACAATGAACGGAATTTTTGATTTAACGATAACCTTTAGCGCCCAACTGCCGGTAAGTTTCTGCAATCCTTTCATCCCATGCGTACCCATAACCACAAGACTGGCTTCCTTCGCATTTGCAAATTCGGCAATAGCGCTGAATATGCTTCCTTTAGAAATATGAAAAGAAATGGGAACATTGTACTTTTTGCTGTTTTCTTCAGTCAACTGATGCAACTGTGCATTTTTTTCTTTCTCAACTTTCGGATTGATGCCGTGTTCTACGATATGCAGAAGGCATATATCATTCCCCACCATATGGCTTATTTTAACTGCATGCGCCAGTGCATGTCCGGCAACATCAGTGAAATCCCATGGTACAACTATAAGTTTTTTATGTTCTTCCATAGCTCTGAATAGTTTTCAATTTTATATCCAAAGTTATTCAGATTTTATCAATTATCAAACTAATAAGTAAACGACTGCTTTACCTTATTAATAACTTGTACAAAAAATTAGTATTATTGAGAACGGTCAAATAATCTGATTAAGAAGACGCTAACGCTCAAAAATAGTGCCGGAAAGTTAATAAAACAAAATATTGGCGATTTAATGGCACTTAGCGGCTAACATTTTATTATTTTTGCGTACTATTTTTGTTGAAAATAATTGATGGTGATGAAAAGAATTAAGATAAAAGCATTATTATCCTCCCCACTGTTGGGGTCAGATGTACTGGTGAAGGGATGGGTAAGAACAAAAAGGGGAAATAAAAATATTGTCTTTATTACTCTGAATGACGGATCGACAATCAATAATATCCAGGTGGTTGTGGACGCGGGATCATTTGATGAGAACCTTCTTAAAGATATCTCCACCGGTGCCTGCATTGCCGTTAACGGGAAGCTGATTAAGTCGCAGGGGCAGGGGCAGAATATCGAAATAAATGCTACAACCATTGAGCTTTATGGGAAAAGCGATGCAGAGACATACCCTCTTCAGAAGAAAGGACATTCAATGGAATTCCTGAGGGAGAATTCTCACCTGCGCTTCAGAACAAATACTTTTGGTGCTGTCTTCAGAATAAGGCACGCGATGGCTTTTGCAATTCACAAGTACTTTAACGATAAAGGATTCTTCTATCTGCACACTCCTATTATAACAGGAAGCGACTGTGAAGGAGCAGGCGAGATGTTCCATGTTACAACTATGGACCTGAAAAACATGCCTCATAATGAGGGCGGATCTGTAGATTTCAGAAACGATTTCTTCGGAAAGGAGACAAATCTTACAGTTTCCGGACAACTCGAAGGAGAACTTGGGGCTCTTGCATTAGGTGATATCTACACCTTCGGACCAACCTTCAGAGCTGAAAACTCAAACACTCCGCGCCATCTTGCAGAGTTCTGGATGATAGAACCGGAAATGGCATTCTATGACCTTACCGACAATATGGATCTCGCGGAAGAGTTTGTAAAATACCTGATCAGGTATGCACTTGATAACTGTCGCGAAGATATGGAATTCCTTAATAATATGATTGATAAGGCGCTTCTTGAAAGGCTTAAATTTGTTCTTGAAAATGAATTTGTAAGAATAACTTATACTGAAGCTGTAACAATTCTCACTGCTTCAGGGAAAAAATGGGATTATATGGTTGGGTGGGGCCGCGACCTGCAGGCTGAACATGAAAGGTATCTTGTTGAAGAGCATTTCAAAAGGCCTGTTATCCTTACCGATTATCCAAAAGAGATAAAGGCTTTTTATATGAAGCAGAACGATGATGGCAAAACTGTCAGAGCTATGGATGTTCTGTTCCCGGGAATAGGTGAAATAATCGGCGGATCGCAGAGAGAAGAGCAATATGACAGGTTGCTTGCCAGAATTAAAGAGATGAAATTACCCGAAAAGGATCTATGGTGGTACCTTGATACAAGAAAATTCGGGACAGCGCCACACAGCGGATTTGGTCTTGGTTTTGAGCGGTTGATATTGTTTGTTACCGGTATGTCTAATATACGCGATGTGATACCATTTCCAAGAACGCCAAAGAATGCTGAATTTTAGAAAAGCTCACTCCTGAATGCTTTAGTTGAAGAGAAAAGTATGTTAAAGCAAAGGTTACAGCAGAAGTTACTTCAGAAACTTTCACCACAGCAGATACAGATGATCAAGCTGCTGGAGGTTCCTACGTTACAGATTGAGGAGCGAATAAAAAAAGAACTCGAGGAAAACCCTGCCCTGGAAGAGGGCCAGGAGGAGGAGGAGGATATTCATTCAGAAGCGGAAGAAGAAGAACAATCCGGGGAGGCAGACAAAAATCAGGAGGAATTCACTCTCGATGATTATATTGAAGAGGACGATATTCCTGATTATCGTCTTCAGGCAAAAAACTACAGCAAAGACGAAGATAAAAGAACTGAGATACCCTTTTCCGTGGGATTTTCATTTCATGAGCATCTCGAATCGCAACTGGGTCTAAGGGACCTTACCGATAAACAGAAAAATCTTGGAGAATATATTCTCGGGAATATCGATGAAGACGGATATCTTAGAAGAGAACTGATAAACATAGTTGATGATCTTGCTTTTCTTCAGAATGTTGAAACTACAGAAAGCGAACTTGAAGAGGTACTTAAAATAATTCAGGACCTTGAACCGGCAGGTGTCGGTGCGAGAACCCTCAGGGAGTGCCTTTTGCTTCAGATTGAGAAACGAGACTATTCGCAACCTTCTATTAATCTTGCACATATAATTATCGACTCATATTTTGAAGAATTCACCAAAAGGCATTATAATAAAATAGTAGCAAGACTGGGGATCACAGAAAATGAACTTAAGGCAGCAATTGATGAGGTGCTGAAACTCAACCCCAAACCGGGTGGCGTCTACAGCGATCCATTCAATAAAACATCCCAACCAATAATTCCGGATTTTATCCTTGAGCTTTCTGAAGATGGTTTCGACCTGCATCTTAATTCACGAAACCTCCCTGAACTAAGGTTAAGCGCCGCGTATAGCGAAATGCTTCATTCATTTAGCAAAGATAAGAGCCAGAAAAAAGAGATGAAAGATGCTGTTCTGTTCGTGAAGCAGAAAATTGATTCAGCCAGATGGTTCATTGATGCAATAAAGCAGCGGCAGAACACGCTTCTTTTAACCATGAATGCTATTCTCGAATACCAGCAGGAATATTTCATCGACGGGGATGAAACAAAATTAAAACCGATGATCCTTAAAGATGTTGCTGAAATGACAGGACTTGACATTTCAACTGTCTCAAGAGTCGCCAATAGTAAATATATACAATCACACTTTGGGATATTTCCTCTGAAGTTTTTCTTTTCAGAAGGACTTCAGACAGATAGCGGGGAGGAAGTATCAACAAGGGAGATCAAACGGATTTTACAGGACTGTATCGAAAACGAACAAAAACGTAAGCCATTAACCGATGAGAGGCTTACTGAAATCCTACAGGAAAAGGGGTACCAGATAGCACGCCGTACTGTCGCGAAATACCGTGAACAGCTTAATATTCCGGTTGCAAGGATGAGGAGGGAGATCTAACCCTTTTTATGTTGTTTATCTAATAACTCTTCTAACGCTTCTGTTAAGAGCAGACTACTTTGCTCAGTTATTTCACCGGAACAGAAGGCTCTATTTGAAGGAAGAGAAATTCCTGCTTTTATTTCACCCTGGGGAATGGTATTAAACCACCCCTTTTCTGAAAGGTATTCAGCCAGGTACTCCTGCTCAGTCTGACCAGGTGTTGGAATTAGTAAGGCATTGCAATTCAGGCTTATAAGCTCCATTATTATAGTGTACCCCGACCGGGTAATAATACTTTCACTCCCCGTGATCATCTCTTTCATCTCTGAAGCAGGAAGATGGTTATAATAAAAAATATTACCAGACCTGACAATCTCTCTCATTTTATCGGGTCTGCCTTCAAGCATTATCGTCGGGGTACCTTGTTCTTTCAGAAGGCGAGCCAGCTTCTGTTTGAGAATCTCCCTCTGGGGCTCCGGCCCTGAAAGAATCACAGTGTGATGTTGAAATTTTATTGGATTCTCATTTTGGGATGGTCCGCATCTGATAAATCTCGACAATATCCCGACATATCTTACATTATCAGGGAGCTTAATGCCATGCGATAACCTTCCTGAAACATTCAACTCTCCGGGTAGATCCGGAATGAAACAAAGTGAATATTTATTAATAACTACCCTGTGCAAAAGTATACCAACAATCTCCATGAATCTTAACAACTTTGGTAACGGGATCAAAGGCATGTGAGTTACATATACCGTTATGACGTTCCTGTTCCATAACCCGAAACGGTTATCACTGATAACTATATCAATAGCATATTCCTGAATGATTTTTTTCAACCTGAAATGTTCCAGGATTATGTGATAAAGAAGTAGAGGAGTTTTCAGCAGGAGCGTAAGGTATTGAGGAAGGAAGCGTGAGTAACCGGGTTTGAATCCGCTAAATTTAATATATGATAGTCCGGATAATTCATTACGGAACAGCGATAAATGCTCCTCTCCGGATCCGATAAAAATATTATGATTCATCTCCCGAAGCTTCCCCGCCAAAGGGATCATACGGGCGGCATGACCTAATCCCCACTCCAGAGGACAGATAAGTATATTATAGTGTTTATTCAATCTTAACCCGAAACCTGTGTTTTAATACCCAGCTTTTCAACCAATGCAGCTATTACCCTCAGTTCCTTAACAGGCACATTATTTAGTTGCCCGCCTTCCGGAGTATCCCTCGATATTGTATAGATCATCACTTCGGAAGGCCTTATTCTTGAAAGTGTTTTAAGCCATGCATTAATTTCTGCAGGAGTTGTATTGTCGATTACTATGCCATTGTAATTACCCCGGAGAAAAAGTGTCTGAATGATAAGTTTCCCATTAAATCCAACCAGATTATTAATAAGTTCTTCCACATTAATATTAATCCCTGGCTGGTTATGTATCTTCACAGTTGAATCAAATGCAGAGTCGAGTTTAAGGATATTCACATCGACTTTTAACAAAGCTGCTTTAATAAGTGGATCATCAATGGTAGTGGAGTTTGACAATACAGCGATTTTAGCTTTTGGAAAGTATTTGTCTCTCAGAATTATACTGTCATCAATTATTCCGGGGAAATCAGGGTGAAGAGTGGGCTCTCCGTTGCCTGCATATGTTATTACATCGGGTGACCGGCTCTTTGCTTTCATCCCTGAGAGTTTGAGATCGAGCGCCTTATAAACATCTTCGCGACGGGGAAGATAGCTGACCGCTTTTTCAATATCCGGGGTCCATCCGCATTCGCAGTAGATGCAATTGAAATTGCAAAACTTTCTTTTGGTGGGTAAAAGATTTATTCCAAGTGAACCCCCCAGTCGCCTGCTTTTCACCGGTCCGAATATAATATCATCAAAAAGGAATGTAGCCATAATGATTTAAATTAGTCTCGTTACAAAGCTATCAGGCAGCAGCTTCATATTTAAAAGATCAACATTCTGAAGCAGAAGTAACCCTGGCTTCTTCCCTGTTTCAATCTTACCAAAGCGATCTTCCTCTCCCAGGGCTTTAGCGCCGTTAACAGTCGCCCATCTTGTCAATTCTTCAATTGATAAAGAAGGGAAGTTAACCTGAAGGGTTTTAAGCTCTTCGATGATGCTAAGCTTATTATTCGATGCCAGGCTGTCGGTCCCGATCACTATTTCACAACCCTCCTCAATAAGAAGATCAAGAGGCGGTATCTCATTCTCGATATAAATATTTGAATTGGGACACAGACACCAGAATAAATTTTTTCTCTCCTTAACCATTCTTATCGTATCTCTGTCAACGAAGGTATTATGGACAAGTATAAGTTTACCGGCCAGGGTCATCTCATTCAGAATTGCATCAGTATGGCTTTTAACTGTTTCCAGCCTGGATGGAATTAATCCGGATTGTTCGTATGAGTTCATTAGAGGGCCAGAATGATTTTCGAGGAAAGCCTTTTCTCCGGCTGTCTCCATAAAATGAATGGAGGTAACCTTGTTGTTTTCACTATTATTTCTTAGGAGCCGGAAAAGTGACAACGATATTGAATACGCAGAGTGGGGAACTACTGAAAACGGAAGGTTCATCTCCTTAGCTATTTCTGCGATTTTGGCTATTTCATCTATGCGACAGCTGGCTTTTTCCGGGTCTATCCCAAAAACTTCAAGCAGGTTAATGTACCTGATTCTGCTTTCTTTTTTTATGTTGAAGGATAGTGAAGTGTTACAGATATCAGCGCACAAAACCACTCCTTCCTTATACATATTATCATCGGCTGAGTATGCGGATGTAATAATGTTTTCATTATTGTAATCCCTCGTGTTTCTTACCTGGTCAATAAAACTTTCCACCCCACAACCCTGAGCTATAGAGTCTTTCATGTGCGACAGCTCAAGATGACAATGGCTATTCACAAACCCTGGAATTATGATGCCATTATGAAATTCCATTGAATGTTTTTCTTCCGGAATACCGCTGGTATCCTCAATACTTAAAATAGTACCATCATCTTCAGATGTTATCACTGCTCTTTTAAGCGGAGTACCGGAGTTAGTAATGATGTATTGGGCTGAAAAGCGTTTCATAACGCTACTGAGGTATAGGTAAATGAGATGGCTTCTATTATCAGATGCTTTTCCCTTTCATCAGGTCGGTTATCAAAATCATAGAACCAGCCTCTTAAATGAAGTGTTGTGTTGCCCGGGTCATTAATAATTAGAGTATAGGTATGTGGCCGGCCATCTTTAATATAGTAAATTGTTTTAATATAATCCCTCTTTCCTGTTTCAATACTGTCGGGGTGGCATGAGAAAACGGTAATTCGCGGGCTGACTGACTGGTCATCGGGGAAAAGAGTGGCAGAAAATGCAAGTGTATAAACACCTGTTTTATTAAGAGTTATATCGAACCGCGCTGAATCAGTGCCCGAAAGGTCAGGGAATATATAAAATTCTTTTCCTGTCCAGTGGTTTTCAATATGCCCTTTTGCCAGTAATGCTTCTTTTTCAACAAGTGATTCCATCTCGCTTAATATTCCAAGAACCTGGTCATAAATCTTAATTAGTTTCTTTGGGTTTTTTATGAAATAATATTTCATTGTTTTGTCCATGGTTTCTTTAGAATAACCATGTTTTTTAATTATGTGGTGATATGTTGAAAGAGAGTCCGGAGAAGAAAACATGTATTGAACTTTTTGAATGGTAAGAAGTCCGTCGGTAATATAGATATCAGTTAAAATAGGAATCAGCTCCTTTTCTGGAATCAGTTTACTGTGGTCCAATTTATTTTTTCTACCGGAACATGAACCGGCGATTAATGAAAACATTATCAATATAAGAAGCGTAAATCGGATCATAGTACTTTATTATTGGCGTTTTTTCTCATTTTTCAGGGGTGTAACAGGTTTCTCCGGGCTTTAACAGTAAAAATATAGTAATTGATTATTAAACGTCCTTATTCAGGAATTTCTTTGTAAGAAATCTTACAGGATACCAGGCAGCCCAATATCCAATTAACAGGACTGTTCCCGGAACAATAATAAAATCTTTAATCTTCATCACTACCGGGTAAGAATCCATGATAAGAGATTCACTCTGAAGTTTTACAAGTCCGTATGTTTGCTGAAGCCAGCAGATAAAAAAACCAAGAAGAATGCCGGCAAATGCCCCGATTATTGAGATCAGCCAGCCTTCAAATATAAAAATTTTTCTTATCAGGTTGTTATCAGCGCCGAGACTCTTCAGTATTTCTATATCGCGCTCTTTTTCAATTATCAGCATGGTAAGCGAACCTATAATATTGAACGAGGCAATGATAATGATAAGTGTAAGGATAAAGAAGATTGCCAGCCTTTCGGACCGCATTACCTTATAAAAGATCTCCTGTTGTTCATACCGGTTCTGAACAAAGAAACCCTCCCCAAAAATTTTTACAATATTTTTTTGCACAATCCATGGATCGGCCTTTTCAGTGAATTTGATCTCAACAGAAGTTACACCATCTTTAATTTCAGTCAGTTCACGGGCAAATTCGATTGGGATATAAACATATTTTGAATCGTACTCTTTTTCAACTTCGAAGATACCTGAAGGGAAGACGAACTTCTTGTTAAATGCATCTTCAGGGTTTAAATTGGCGCTCCCTGTCCTTCGCGGTACGAATATATTTAACGGGGTGATAAAATTAACCCTGATTCCAAGGTATTGGGCAACTCCGATCCCGGGAATAGCATACGGCCTGCCTTTATCGGATATCAGGATGAAATCGCCTTCCCACATCGAGCTGTCGATATTAGTAACCATGGCATAGTTATCATCAACACCTTTAATAGTTGCAATAAATTGCCTGTCTCCATATTTCAGAAGTGCATTTTCCTCAATAGTAAGCGAATAGCAGGATAAGCCTTCAACATTTGCCAGCAATTTAAGCCTTGATGTGTCGGCAATAAAGGTTTTACCCTCAGCGGCAGTTATCTTAATGTCGGGGTCAAACGTGTTGAAAATAGCGCTTACCATTGTTTCAAGTCCGTTAAAAACCGAAAGGATAATTATCAGAGCCATAGTGCCAACAGCAACACCGGCAACAGAGACTGATGAAATTATATTTATTGCATTTCGCGACTTTTTCGCGAACAGATACCTTTTTGCTATATATAATGAAAGTTTCATGATTCTTATTTTCTGGCGGTAACCAGTAATCCTGTTCCTGTATTATGGGTTAAAAGAAGATCAAAAATGTTAAGTATTATTGAAACAGGGAAAAAAATCAGGTAATAAAATGGGAGAATAATAAAAAAGAGCCGGGAGACATTAAGCATCTTAACAGGATATTTCATCGATAATCGCCATGATATATTCCCTGGTTTTCCGTATGTAAATCCTGCCTCAATATTTCTGAAACCTGCCAGAGTTAGTTTTTCTGTAATATCCTTAATGCTGTATCCATCTCTGACATGTTCATCTATAAATGATTCCTCTGTGTCGTCGTGTACATTAGAACCTCCCTGGTCAGAAGGAGTTGATATTAATAATATACCATTATCTTTCAGTGACTTGTAAAAGTTTTTAAAGACTATAACATCTTGTTCAATATGCTCCATTACATCAACTGAAAGAATGATGTTGTAGCTGTTGAGGTCAGCCAGAGTGGTGAGATCACCTGTGTAAAAAATTACTCTGCCCGACAAACCTGTTTTTTCGAAAAACCTGTTGCAATCTTCAATTTGTTCACTATTGATATCAACGGCTTTTATATTCCAGTGGTTATTCATTTTGCTCATGCACCAGGAGTACTGGCCAAATCCTGAACCCGCATCCAAAACCGATGCATCACCTTGAAATTGGCGGGCGATTTTTCGTAATGCCTTTTTTACGTGCCAGGTTCGCAGGAGTAAAAGGTCAAGTAGAAAATAGAGGGTTTTTCTCATAAAAAGTGACCCCGCGAAGAATCTGCCTAATGATCTTTTGATGGGTTCGTATTGCATATATGTCAGGATTTCAATAACTTGTCTATCTTATCTATATAGTCAAGGCTATCATCAATATGGAATACAATATCAGGTACAATCCGGAGCTGAGATCTGACTTTTTGCCCCAGGTCAAATCTGATCTTTGAGCTATGTTCCTGTATTGAATGGAGAATATCGTCCTGGTTTATCGCCGGGAAGATACTTATATAAACTTTTGCAAAAGAGAGATCGGGGCTGACTCTTACCCTGGTGATTGAAACTAATTTCCCGTGGGCGAATTCATTGCCTCTTTTAAGAAAGATGTCGGCCAGTTCTTTCTGGACTAATCGCGATACTTTTTTCTGTCTTGTCGATTCCATGGCCAATATTGTTTTAATCCGGCAAAGGTAATAAAAAAAAGGCTTTAGAGGCTTTATAGCCTTTATAGCCGTTGTGCTATAAGCCTTTTTTATTAGCTTTGCGATGAATTTTTATTGATTAGTATAATGGACACAGTAGTGAGTGGTATAAGATCGACGGGGAATCTGCACCTGGGAAATTATTTTGGTGCAATTAAGAACTTTCTCAAAATGCAGAAAGAGAATAATTGCTATTTCTTTATTGCTGATTACCACGCTCTTACAACTCATCCAAAACCCGGGAACCTTCATGGGAATATTAAGCAGGTTTTAGCTGAATATCTTGCATGTGGTATCGACCCGGAAATTGCTACGGTTTTCATTCAGAGCGATGTCCCGGAAGTATCTGAGTTATATCTGCTGCTGAATATGAATGCCTATGTAGGCGAACTTGAAAGGACTACCTCATTTAAGGAAAAGATAAGAAAACAACCCGATAATATTAATGCAGCTCTGTTAACCTATCCGGTACTTATGGCTGCCGACATAATAATTCATAAAGCAAATAAAGTACCTGTAGGGAAAGACCAGGAACAGCACCTTGAAATGACCAGGAGATTTGCGAGGAGATTTAATATGATGTATGATGTAAACTATTTTCCTGAACCTGATGCATATAATTTTGGCAAACAGTTGGTTAAAATACCTGGTCTTGATGGTACAGGTAAAATGGGAAAGAGTGAAGGCAACGGGGTTTTTCTTGCTGATACTCCACAGGAAATAAAGAAAAAAGTGATGAGAGCAGTCACCGATACCGGACCGGCAAAACCAGGGCAGGAACCATCGGAGCCGGTGAAGAACCTTTTTACGATTATGAATGTTGTTTCGGATCAGGATACTGTTAAATTTTTCAAAGAGAAACATGCTTCGTGCGAAATCCGTTATGGTGACATGAAAAAGCAAATAGCGGAGGATATTATAAAGTTTACCGAACCGATCAGAAGCAGGATCAATGATATCCTGGCTGATGAAAAATATCTCTCAAGAGTTGTATCAGAGGGAGCGGAAAAGGCCAGGGCAAGTGCTTCAAAAACTGTGAGGGAAGTGAGAGAAATAATCGGTTACAGATCATTTTAACGGAAAAAAGAAAGCCAGGGTTTTGACCTGGCTGCCCTGAAGGTTCAGGGATATGATTGAGATTACCTGTGTAATAACATTATCTCAAATTGTGTGCCAAAAGGTGAAAGGCAAACTTTTATCTTATATTCTTATTACTTTTGTCTTGTGACTTTTGCCTTTTGTCTTTTATTTTCACTAATGACCTGATTTTGGGAAAACGGATCGCGATCATATCTGTGATAATCCTGGTTTGTGGACTTGCCATAATGGGATATGTTCTCCAGCAGGGCAGAAAAAGCTTATTTACAGATCCTTACAGGGCCATCTCTAAGGGTGCGTGTATTGTTATTGAGTCTGTTGATCTTCAAAGCTTCATGAATTCTCTTACAACCGGAAAGGGTTTATTTGGGGAGGCAGGTAAGATCAAAGAGTTTGATAGTTTTAACCGGATGTTGAAATATCTTACGGATCAGCTTAATAAACCGGGGGTTAAGAAGTTACTGAATGATGGCTCCGCGATTATATCATTTCACCTGGCTAAGAATGGAAAACTTCAGCCTCTTCTTTCAATGACTGTTCCTGGTGAAATCAGGTACCGGCAGATCAAAGAGATATTGCGTTCCTCGGGAATTAAGGGAGTGATTGAAAGTAAATTAAGCGGTAATTCTGTTCTTAAGATTCCTTTTAAAGTTAACAGCGTGAATGACACCGCTTATATCTCTCTTAAATCAGGGTTAATGTTATGTAGCAGTTCGGAAGAGCTTATTGAAGAAGCCCATGTTCAGATGGACAGGGAAAATGATGTAAGAGAACTGCCGGGTTTTTCAAGAGTATTACTGGCATCAGGGAAAAATGAAGATAAGATCTTTGTGATTTTTGCTAATCTCCCTCAGCTGTTTAAATCTGTTCTGGAAAGGGAAGGACAGGGGTTGGCAGAAAAGATTGCCAAACTAGCAGGAACCGCGGAAGGGGATATTTATATTAATGAAGATGGTCTTGTTCTGAGCGGTTATACTGAAAGTGAAGATTCATTGGAATTTCTTTACAGGTATAAATTCCTTCCGCCAAGGGAATTTCATACTTATAAGATTCTCCCATCATCAACGGTGCTTTTTGAAACACTTGTTCTTCCCGCTGAAAGTCTGGGCAATAAGTTCGACAATACTCTTTCGCGGGAAGTTGTTGATCTTGCTGTTAAACTAAAAGAATTTACCGGAGAAGAGATTACGAGAGCATACATTGATATTAAAGATAGACCGGTTGGCGATAACACTTTGATTATTTATGAATTAATTAACCGTGTTCAGGCTGAACAACTCTTTCTTGAAGAACTTGGTACAAAGTGTGAAATTTTCTATTTTGAACCGGATGATCAGATCAAAATCCCTGTTTACAAGATTCCCTTTAAGGGTTTGACCAGGGTTTTGCTGCCGGGATTTGCTCCGGAGTTTGATGATTCTTATTTTGTTTTTTATGATAATTTCATGATTACGGGAAGTTCCTTTGTCACAATTTCAAGGTTGTTGTATGACAATCTTCTCAACAAGACTCTTGCAAATGATCTGACATATCGCGATTTCGAAAGTACGTTGCCCAGCCGTGCAGGATATTTTTTCTATTGTGTTCCTTCGCGTATTACAGATTATCTTGCCGGGTTCCTGAATGATGATATAATTAATGCCCTTAAATCGAATAGAAATTCACTTAATAAAATTCAAGCTGCAGGATACCAGTTTGCTTCGAGTAATGGGATGATATACAATAGTTTATCAATCAGATTCAAGGAAGAGGCCAGGGAAGAATCGACTACCGAATGGGAGACTTTGCTGGACACTACTGCAAGCATCAAACCATTCTTTTTTACCAATCATACTACAGGAGCAAAAGAGATTTTTATTCAGGATATGAAGAACAATACCTACCTGATAAATGCTGCAGGACGTGTACTCTGGAAAGTATTAGTGAAAGAGAGGATTATTGGCACTATTTATATGATTGACTATTTCCGGAATGGTAAGTATCAGTTACTGTTTTCCGGCAGAAACTTTATTCATCTTTTAGACAGAAATGGTAATTATATTGAGAGATATCCGGTTAAACTCCGGTCTCCGGCAACGAACTCCATTGCCCTTATTGACTATGACAATAATCTGAATTACAGACTTTTTATTGCCGGCGAAGATAAAATGATCTATTCTTATGATAAAACCGGGAATGTCGTGAAGGGATGGAAGCCGTTCATGACCACCGGGTATGTAAAAGCAGAGATCAGTTATTTTAAAGTTTCAGGGAAAGATTACCTGGTAGCCTCTGATGAAAACTCGGTCTTTTTTCTCGACCGTACCGGAAATAAAAGATTAAACCTGAAAGAACCCGTTACCAAAGCCGGCGGATCTGCGATGAGATTAATTCCCGGATCGGAACCTTATGTGATGTGTACTTCTCCCGATGGCACAGTACAACAAATATATTTCGATGGAAATGTCAAAAAATTCAACCTGAAAAAGTTTTCAGGTGACCATTCATTCGATATTTTTGACGTAGATGGCGATGGGTTTGGTGAATACATTTTTATTGATAAAGGTAAATTGTATCTTTATGACCATGATAGATCGGAGATGTTCACAAGGGAATTTGGGTCAGTTAAACTGGGGGGACCGATAAATTTTATTTTTTCTGCTTCAGACAGAAAAACAGGAGTGTTTGACGTTAATAAGAATCTTATATATCTGATAGGTAAAAACGGAGAAACAATGAATGGATTCCCTCTGAGAGGAGCATCTATGTTCTCAATCGGGAAATTGTCAGACAAAAGTGGCTATCATCTGATTGTCGGAGGAACTGACAGGTTCCTGTATAATTATAAAATAGATACAGAGATTAAATAAGATAGATTATGATAAGGAAATTGTCCCAAATAGTTTTCATGATCATGCTTTTCTCAACTGCCGGTTGTATAAAAGATACCTACGACATGAATCTGCTTTCGAAAAAGTTGCATCTTTCACCAACTATGGCTATTTCGGCCATAAAGGGGGGTGTTTCGCTTAGTGACCTTGTGAAATCGGGCGATACTGTTGTGTTCGATCAAAACAATTTCGTTAAGATCATTTTCAAAGAAGACTCAGTCATTGATTTGAAACTTGCCGATTTTTATGATCTGAACAATATGGTTTCCTTCACACAGGAATATGCATTAGGTGATCTGTCGATAGATCCTTTTCAGGGAACAGTAACCCAGTCACTTAATCAGATAAGCACAAAGTTAGGTGAACCGTACTATACGGTTTTTAGCAGCCTTAACGGGATTACTGCAAATTTTCCTGCTTTTCCTTCTATTAATCTTGATGAAACACCTTATTCTCTCTTCTCAAATTTTGAAAATGCAGTTTTCAGATCTGGTACTCTGGATATTTCCATAAAAAACAACCTTACCGCACCCCTGAATAGTATCACTTTGACATTCTTTAACACCATTGGTCATATTGCAATAGGGAGCGGAATTACTATTCCGGCAATTCTGCCGGGTCAGACCCAGACAGGTTCTCTGGATCTTTCAGATAAGACAGTCACAAACTCGATCACTGTCGCTATTGTTCTTTCGGGCAGCCCTGGCACTACTACTCCTGTTTTGATCGACCTGAACAATAGTAACATTCAGGTCACTGCCAGGGGAAGGGATCTGAAAGTTAAATCCGGCAGGGTCATTCTGCCGGCTCAGACTTTAACATCTCTTGATAACAAGGATACAGTTTCCTTTAATCCAGGCAGCGGTATAGAGTTAAATAAATTAAAAATTACAACCGGAAGTCTCTCTTATACACTTCAGTCATCTATAAATGTAAAGGCTTCTTTAGAAATTAAATTACCTACAGCTCTGCGATCAGGGGCACCTCTGTCGAAAACTATTAATGTTAATTCCAACACTACAATAATCGACAGCATACCGGCAGACAATACAATTATAGATATGGGCGCTGACCCTCTCAAACCGTATAACCAGGTACCTATGGAATACTCGATTGCTATAATTCCCGATGCCTCAATGGTTAACTTTACTTCGTCAGATAAAATCAAATTTGACCTTAAATTTATTAACCCTGTTTTTGATTATGTAAAAGGATATTTTGGTCAGCAGGCTGAAACAATTGAACCTGATTCCCTT
The DNA here is from genome assembly GCA_026391555.1 of Bacteroidia bacterium. Lineage (GTDB taxonomy): Bacteria > Bacteroidota > Bacteroidia > Bacteroidales > VadinHA17 > LD21. The sequence goes on from JAPLEB010000058.1 coordinate 18,110, forward strand.
AATCTTGGAATTGAAGATATTTTAAGCAACCTCACGGGAGATTTTCTTATTTCAAGTCCATCAATAAAAATTAATTATTCAAACTCATTTGCAATTCCTGTTCAAATAGCTTTGAATGCCACGGGAAAGAGGAAAGCCGATACTGTAAATCTCAGGCTGGCTCCCATTAGTATTACAAATCCGGTTTTTCCGGCTAATCGCGATGTTTCATCTTCTTTCACGATAGATAAAAACAACTCCTCTTTGCCCAAACTTATCTCAATGCCTCCTGATGAGATCCGTTTTTCAGGTTCTGTTAAAATGAATCCTTTAGGAAATAACGGACTGAGAGATAATTATGTATTTGGCGATAGCCGCATCCTTGGGGCAATTGAGGTTGAAGTACCTATGGAATTCCGTATGAACCTTCAGTTTAACGATACCATTGATAACTTCTTAGCTGATGTATTTGATACAGAAAGCGATTTTAACTGGGACGACTTTGAATTATTCAAAATAGATTTTGAAATTGAGAATGGCTTTCCATTGGGTGTCTCACTTGAAATGGTACTGCTCGATTCATTATCCCCGCATCAACCGATAGACTCTGCTAAAGCATCTCGTCTTCTTGAACCTGCTACGTTTGATGCTGAAGGAAAAATAGTGGTTGCTTTGAGTTCCACTTCAATCGAATTCACAAAGGGATTTTTCAGTTCAATTAGCAAATCCGATAAAATCAACTTAATCTTCACTCTTATCACAACAGAAGCTGACAAATTAAAAGATATTAAGATATACTCTGACTACCGGATTGATTTCAATGCTGCCCTGGTTTTGAAACCTGATATCAACCTTAAGTGAACCTTTATATACCACTGATATGATAGGGAAAACAAAATATATTCTGATTTTACTGATGGCAATGATCATTGGGAATATATCAGCTCAAAATAACCAGGCTCTGTACTACATGAACCTGCCTCAGAATCACCTTATTAATCCGGCATTAAGACCAACCAACTCATTATACATCGGATTGCCTGCTATGTCTGGTATTAACTTGAATATAAACAACAATTTTATCAATTTTTCAGACGTATTTATGAAGGGTCAGACTTCCGATTCGATTATCTCCTTTCTTCATCCCGATTATAATATTAATGACTTTCTTGCTAAAATAAAAGATAAGAACTCGCTGGAACCAGAACTTTCAGTTCAACTTTTAGGACTTGGACTTTCAGCAGGAAAAAATCTGTATGTTTTTCTTGACTATAATATACGGGCTGAAAGCAATCTTGTTCTGCCCGGAGATATCTTTAAGCTTGCCTTTAATGGGAATGAGCAGTTTGTAGGTAATAAAATCGATTTATCTTCACTGAGGAGTGATTTGAAATTATACCATGAATTTGGTCTTGGTTTTTCGAAGAATTTTACAAATAGGCTACGGATCGGTGTGAAAGGTAAGTTGCTAATGGGCGTAGCTTCAGTATCTATCGACAACAAATCTCTCGGTATATCCGTAAACAATGACTATACTCATACTCTGGATGCCGACATGGTTGTCAATATCAGTGCACCGCTTACGATAATTATGGACAGTCAGAATATCGATAGTGTTTTTTTTGATGATAAACGATTTGAAACAACAAGCGGAATAATCGATTTTGTTTCAGGTAAAAAGAACATGGGTCTGGGTCTCGATATAGGAGCAACATATAACATTACCGACAAACTAATGGTTTCAGCTGCCATAACGGATATAGGCTATATAAAATGGAAAAAGGATGTTACCAATTTGCAGGCTGTAAGCAGGTTTGAGTTCAATGGATTTGACATGACTAATGTCCTCAACGGAACAATGACAATTGACTCGGTGGCAAACCAGCTACTCGATTCTTTAAAGAATTCATTTAAAGTATCTGACTCAAATGATCCGTTTGTAACCTATCTTCCATTTGGGGTGACTTTAGGCGGAAGCTATAAACTTACAAAAAGTTTATCGTTAGGTTTATTGTCGTACAGCAGGGTAATAGGCAAGCAGATACGTGAGTCTCTGACCTTGTCGGCTAATGTAAATTTTGGCAATGTATTCTCCACGAGTCTTAGTTATACTGCTGCCAATCAGCGGTTTGACAACCTTGGTGCCGGCCTGGCTTTCAGAGCAGGAGTATTTCAATTTTACATGATTGCTGACAGAATCCCTGTAGTGTGGAATAAAATAAAAGTTGACAGTAAAAGTACCATACCTCTTCCAACAAGCTGGAATACTATTAATTTGCGATTAGGGATGAACCTTGCTTTCAGGAACAGGATCGTCAAGAAGAAAGACGACAAACCGATGGTACAGGTTGAGTAATTATTTTAATAAGGATGGGTTTAATTCGTTATATATTAGTCAGTTTATTACTTGTTTGTGGTTCTCAGCTTTTTAGCAAGAGAATTCGCAAAAACAAAATCGTTCAACGTTCCACAATCTGAATGGAGAATCTCGTTTTTATTCCCTTCCCAGCATTTTATTCCATCGCTGATAAAAATGATTTTTTCTCCGATTTCCATAACAGAGTTCATATCGTGCGTATTTACAATTGTTGTCATTGAATATTCTTCAGTCAGCTCTTTGATAAGCTCGTCAATGAGGATGGCGGTTATCGGGTCGAGACCTGAATTTGGTTCATCACAAAAAAGGTATTTAGGATTTAATGATATTGCTCTGGCGATTGCCACCCTTTTTTTCATACCGCCCGATAATTCTGCAGGAAATAATTTATTGGCATTGATGATATTGACCCTGTTGAGACAAAAATTAACCCTTTCATTTTTTTCCTCAGGACTTTTATCAGTAAACATGTCCAGAGGGAAGCGGACATTCTGTTCAGCAGTTAAGGAATCGAAGAGTGCACTTCCCTGGAATAACATTCCCATTTCACTTCGGATATCTTTTCTGTCTTTAAAATCGAGTTTATTGAATAAGGTATCCTCAAACCATATCTCTCCGCTATCAACTTCATGTAATCCGACAATTGATTTAAGAAGTACTGTTTTACCCGATCCGCTTCTGCCGATAATGAGATTAGTTTTACCTGTTTCGAAAGTTACCGAGATATCATTCAGGACACTCTTCCCATTGAATGATTTATTCAGATTTTTAACACTTATCATGACAAAAGAAGTTGGGTAAGTATTACATTGAACAGCAATATTACAACACTGCTATAAACAACTGCTTTTGTGCTTGCCTGCCCTACTTCAAGGGATCCACCGTCGACATAATACCCCTGAAAGGCTGAAACACTGGTTATTATAAATGCAAAGAATACTGTTTTTATAAGTGAATATGTAATATAATAAGGTATGAAAGCATATTGAATTCCGTAAATAAAGTTTTCTGAAGTTATAACCCCTGAAAGGGTACCTGCAATCCATCCTCCGAAAATACCTACAATTATACAGATTAATGTAAGTATCGGGTTAAATATAAGAGTTGCAATTATTTTAGGAAGTATAAGATAAGAAGCGGAATTGACTCCCATAATCTCAAGGGCATCTATCTGTTCTGTGACCCTCATAGTTCCAATTTCAGATGCAATATTAGAACCGACTTTTCCGGCAAGGATGAGTGCAGCAACCGTGGAAGAAAATTCAAGGATGATAGAATCGCGGCAACCAAGTCCTATAAGATATGTAGGGTATATTGGATTTTCCATATTATACGCTGTTTGAAGGGTAATAACTGCACCCATGAAAAAGGAGATAATGGAAAGGATACCAATCGAATTCAGGCCCAGATATACAAACTCCTTAATGGTTTGCCTGTAATAAATAGAAGGTTTCTCAGGTTTGGAGAAGACCTTCTTAAGGAGAAGGAAGTAAAGGCCGATCTGCATAAAAAACTTAATCATGATATTAATATTTGGCGCATCAAAATTACTAATATTTACGGTATTTCCGTTACCTTGGTTTTTGAATCCCCGCGAGCGCATTCTCCGTTGCTTGCTGCGGAGTCAGCGAGCATTAAGAAATTACCTTAGGGGATCGAAGATTCTTCGTAGCTTGCTGCGAAGAGCTTCAATCCTGAATGCATAATTTATTATATATTTGCATAAATTGTTGAAAATAATCTTTCTCTTATGAATAACAGGTATGTGATAATAATGGCAGGCGGAGTAGGAAGTCGTTTCTGGCCTCTTAGCCGTCGTGATAAACCAAAACAGTTTCTTGATATTCTTGGAAAAGGAGAGACCCTTATCCAACAGACATATAGGCGGTTTAAAGCAACATGTCCCGCGGAGAATATTTTTGTTGTAACAAATGCTGATCACAAAAACCTCGTAATTGAGCAGTTGGGTATTGATCCCTCTCGTGTTCTGGGAGAACCTTTTCGTCGAAATACAGCACCTTGCCTGGCATATGGTACATTCAGGATATTAAATGAAAATCCGAACGCGGTAATTGCCGTTACACCCGCTGACCACCTGATTGTTAAAGAAGATAAATTTTGTGAAGTATTACAGAGATGTTTTGACTTTGCTGAAGGGAATGATGCCCTGATTACTTTAGGAATAAAACCTGACAGACCCGAAACAGGATACGGTTATATACAGGCAGATCAGAAGAAACCTGTTAAGGGCTATGAAAATCTGCTAAAGGTTAAGACATTTACAGAGAAGCCGGATATTGACCTTGCAAAAGTCTTTTTAGAAAGCGGCGATTTTTACTGGAACTCAGGGATCTTTATCTGGAATATCAAATCGATCCTTTCTGCATTTGAAAAGCATCTGCCGGATACTTATTCTGTTTTTGATGAAGGAAGGAATATTTTTGGAACGAAACAGGAAAAAAGCTTTATTGGAAAGACATATGCTGAATGCAAAAGCATCTCTATTGATTATGGGATTATGGAAAAGGCAGACAATGTATATGTTATGTGTACTGACATTGGTTGGTCGGATCTTGGAACATGGAGTTCGTTATATGAACATACGGCATTTGACAAAAAGGGGAATGCATTGGTAAGGGGAGATGTTTTTTCCTATGACAATAAGGGGAACATCTTTAATATTTCTCCGGGTAAGATAGCTGTCTTGCAGGGCCTGAAAGACTATATTGTTGTTGATTCGGAAGATGTGCTTCTGATCGTAAAAAAAGAAGAAGAGCAGAATATCAAACAATATCTGGAAGATGTAAAGAAATCAACCAAAGAGAAATATTTATAAAACAAGCAGAGGCGGGTCGCGACCCGCCTCTGCTATTTATGTATTTAAGCCCCCTTCAGAGCTTGTCCCGATTTATCGGGAGTGTTTGGGGGTTCTTCTAATATTCCCAAAGATCGTGTTCTAAGTCGAAAAGGTCATTTTTAATTCGTTCAGCTTCAAAAAGAGTGGACTTTCCAATCAGGTATTCCGAAACTCTTCTGTCATTGTAAACGTTAGATTCTCCTGTAATAATACTCCCGAATCTTCGCTGCATGAAGAGATCGTCAAAGGAAATTCTCTGGGCATCATTATTATTCATGAACACCTCTTTTTTTGCAAGAGCGTCTCTGACATCGTCATATTTAATCCAGAATAACCCTATCTTCTTCGCTCTTCCGACCTGTTCATCATAACCCATATAGATAGGTTGAATGGAAATTATTCTGACATCGAGTTTTGAAAGTTTCTTGTCAAAATACCATTCTTCATACAGAAGCAATTCTTTTATCTCTTCCGGTTTTGCATCTTGTTTTACCGAGTCCTCTCTTGTTGCACCTGAAGCATTTATCTGCACTGATACAACCTTGGTTACAGCTCCCATCTTTACTTCGATGTCACCATAGGTGGTATTTGCATTTGAATTCTGTGGGTCATACGCGTTGAGCCGGCCGGCCTTAATCTCGTCGAGAACAATACCGATAAAGTTTTGCCTGCCATCGAGAGTTTTTGTTGTTGGATAATATAATGGTTGATTTATTTTTTCCCTAAGGTCAATTAGACGAAATAACCTTTTTGACCAGACAACGTCGGCCTCCCTCAGGTATGGGAATTCAATTTTCTTTGCATCGGGAATCGTTTTCTGGTAAATATCTCCGAAACTCTGGGCATTAACGATACCAGAAAGTGAAAGGGTGATAATTCCAAAAAGAATTTTCTTATTCATGATGGTATATTTATTTTGATACTAGTTTATCTTTAAAATTATCGGATTAAGTTCTACAGTCTTTCCATCCGGACCAACGGCTCTGATATCTTTAATGCTCAGGTTCTTGCCTCGTGTCAACAATTGCATCGCCTGCTTCTGTTTCGGAGTGAAGTTACTGCTTGTGCTCGGTTCCTCAATATCCATACCTTTCTCGGTATAAAAAATTGTAAACCCGGTAATTGTGTATGTAAGCTCAAAGTCGAAATCAGGTAATATGGCAAAGACACCCTGTTGGGCAAGAGCATCTTGCCTTGTCACACTTCCTGTACTCTTTTGTGCAAATATTGCAATCGGTTTTGGGAGTGGTTTTACCCTGAAAGGAATAGGGGCAAACGTCATTGGTTTGCCATTGATATCGGCGGTTACAAAAACCTCTACATTTTGTCCTGGTGTGATTGGTTTAATAATCCAGTTTCCTCTGAAAAACTGTCCTGAAGGATTTTTCACTTTCCCGATGGATAAATCGCCATTTGTTATTCTGAGTTTGATCTTATCAGGTCCGACACCTGGTACTGAAACATCAAGAGGGTTTTCAATACTGGTGTAGAGTACATTCATACCTGTAGGAGAGACAACAACATTTGGCTCGCCTACAACATACGAAGCATCGAACGGGTAGTTTTTAGTTGAACCATCGGGAGCTGTAAGAGCGATTATCCCACCCCATTTTTTAGGGCCAACAGAGGAAGCGCGGACTTTATAAATCCCTTTTCCTGTTTCATCAAGAGAGAGGACGTCATTGCCTACAGTAATGACAGGAGTTTTTGTCGAATCAGTAGCAGAAATAAATACCAGAGCTTCGTAATCGCTTCCCATTGTCACGTAATTTGAATTTGGGATAACAATTGCATCCAGTTTATTAAATTTAAATGAAGAAGCATCAATCTGGGAATAGAGGTAGTTAAGAACTTCAGTCTCGCCGTTTCTTACGTTGAGCTGCATTTCCGACAGGATGCAAATAACGGCAACCAGAGGCATTGTCTGGAAGTTAAGGTTCTCCCATCGTTCGATTTTGCCATCTTTATTTTTTCCATCATCAGTGTTAATACTTTTTTTCAAAGCCGCTTCAGCGACCGGGTTTTTGCCTTCAAGAGTTGTAATAAGAAACTGGCGATACTCAGCAAGAACAGCTTTAAGGTCGTTGGCTTTTCCGTTTTCGTCTGATCCTATAAGAATTTGAGAAGGAATGTTGCTATCATCAAATCTTTTAACTTCTTTAATAATGACCTCGTTTCCTTTAACAGCAGTATTTTCGGGACCGTCAGCTTCATTGATTATTTGTATCTTTAGTCCCTGTATAAAATCGAATGCTTCATTTGCACGTTCTTTAACCTGTAATGCTGTAGTTTTATATTTCCCGGCTTTTGCAGGGTTTTCTGCAGCAGCTCTGTCGAATTCGTTATATATGAGGTTATTTTTCAGGGCATAATTTGCGACAGTCACAGTAAGACCCTCATCAACTTTTTTAAATGCTTCAACAGCCTCTTTTGATACGTTAAGTGCAAGCATGGCAGTAAGTACCAGGTACATCATACCGATCATCTTTTGCCGTGGAGATAGCCTTTCGTGAGCCATTTTGTAGGTAGTTAAGTTAGATAAAAAATGCCACGTTATTTAACATTCATAGCAGCAAGCATATTTCCATAAACATTATTCAATTCCGACAAGTTGTCGTTAAGTTTTGTTATCTGCTCGCGGTACTTTTTAGTATCACCGGCTGATTCTGAAAGATCTTTCATTAAACCCTGAATTCCTTTATAGAGTGTATCAGATTCTTTCAAATGATCGTCTACTCCTTTACGTTGGAGTTCATAAACTGCATTTAGAGCAGAAAGATTTTTGTTAAGTACTTCCAGTTGTTGCTGATATGATTTTCCACCTACTTCAATAACTGAAAATGAGTCAGCCATATTACGATATGTAGAACCTGTTTCATTTATTACTTTTGTGGTTGCCTGGTATGAATCAGACAATTTGCCAAGTGAGTCATTTGCCGTGTTGATTGTATTCATATACTTTGAAGAAACTGCAGAAACATCACCCATGGTATTCATGTTTGCAGTTGTTTCGCTCAGCTTTTTCATTCCAACGCCAAGTTTCTGGAACAGGTCGGGCGTGATTTCTGCTTTCTCGAGCATTTCATCGAATTTTGCGAGGGCAACTGATCCGGCGCCACCACCATAACCTCCACCTCCACCTCCACCTCCGCCACCTGTAGCAGCGCCATGGTGTTTTCCTCCATGAGATGCGAGTTCTGGTGTTTCATCTTCAGGAATTCCTGCAAGTTCAGGATAGACCAGAGACCAGTCAATCTCTTCGTGTAACGGCTCAAAGGCCGAAAAGAAGAAGATTACAGCTTCGGTAAGAAGGCCAAGCGTAAGCATTTCTCCTGCCAATGGCCAGTGCTGTATTTTAAATAATGCACCAATGATAACGACGGCAGCACCTAAACCATAAAGTTTAGCGATAAAATTTTTCCATCCGCTGCTTTGTACTAATTCTGCTAGGCTCATATACCTTATTATTATAGGGTTATTTCAATTATTTAATTTACACCAATATAAGTTCTTACATTACGGAATCCGACAAATGGTTTTGTTGAATCCTGATATTCATAGTCTCTTGAACTAGTCTGAAGAAAATAAGCAATGTCTTTCCAGGAGCCGCCACGGATTACCTTCCTTTTCATTACCGGAGGATCCTGTGGAGTTGCATTATATTCAAAGTTTGGATTGAGGTCGTGCTGGAAAATGTAAGCTGAAGGTTGATATGCACAGCCTGTCCATTCAGAAACGTTTCCTGACATATCATACAATCCATACTCGTTTGGTTCGTACGATCCTGCTCTACCTGCATAAACGTTACCATCGTCGATATAATTACCGCGCAATGGTTTGAAGTTAGCAAGGAAGCAACCTTTGTAGTTACGGGTATATGGTCCACCCCATGGATACATTGAAAGGTCGAGGCCACCTCTTGCAGCATATTCCCATTCTGTCTCGGAAGGCAGTCTGTACTCATTAACATCGGGAATGTCATTTTTTCTGAGAGAGGTGTTCATATAATCGGTTCTCCAGATACTGAATGCAGTTGCCTGAATCCAGGTGATACCTACAACGGGATAATCATCAAATGATGGATGCCAGAAATAGATTGACGCCTGTGGATCGTTGAATGAATAAGTAAAATCCCTTATCCAGCAAAGGGTGTCGGGATAAACGTTTATTATATTGTGTTTTATAAAAGAGGAGCGGTCTTTTATATCGGTACGTGTACCGTCAAGGTTTGTAACCTGTCCTTCGTACTTACCGGTATTATTTACATAATCATAAACATATTTTGATTTTGCAGCCTGCTGTTTGTCAACCCAGAAATAGGAATAATTAAGTTTTCTGACATCAACCTCCTTTTTACCGTTAAATCTTTCTTCAGGAGGATAGTACATCTCATCAATAGTTGTTTTTGTAATCTCTTCTTCAGGATCAATTTTTTCTTCCCAGTTAATAATATTAGGTTCAATTACATTTCCATCTTTGTCAGCCATAAAATACTGCCTGTCTGCAATACCCGCGTTGCCAAGTTTTGTTCTGAAGATAGAATCGCGGACATAATATACAAACTGACGGTACTTGTTATTGGTGATTTCTGTCTGGTCCATCCAGAATGCATCAACTGTAACAGACTTTGATATACTGTTCATTGCAAATACTGCATCCTGATCGCTCGGACCCATCATAAAATTCCCGGCAGGAATGAATGCCATTTCAAAGGGTTCAGGTTCAAAAAATTTTTTCCGCCCCGGAACACCGGTCAACTCGCCGGTATTTGAAGAACCACAACCAGTTAACAAGATTATCAATATTAGAGCAGATAAGGTTACCTTTTTCATAATACGTTAGAATTTTATAATGCAAGTAAGTAATATTTTTTTAATAATCATAAAAATCTGATACTTTTATATTTCATCGGGCTTTTACCAAGGCTCAGATCGAAGCAATAATTAACCATAAATTCATGTGAACCACGACTGTCTTTTGCCATATCGGAAATCGTAAAATCATAAGCATAACCCAGCCGTATTCCATTATATAGCTCAAATCCAACGATCCCGATTAAGGCATCACCGGCTCTGTAGGAAACGCCTCCCCATACTTTTTTATTGTATTTTACTAATGAAGTTACAGTAAATTGAGCCACCTTTCCATCGCTGAAAGCAAAAACCGAAGGAATTAATTCAAGGGAAGGGTTTGGTAACTGTAAAGTATAACCGGCAGTCAGATAGTAATGCCGGCTGATATAGGGAAGTCCTTTAGTAAATTTGATTTTAGGTTGATTAAGGTGTGTAATCGAAAGTGCGGCGTAATATTTTTCGGCTTTAAAGTAGAGGCCCAGACCCGCATCAAATGCAACGAAACTCTCTTTGCTTGTGGGTATAAGGGGGTCCCCGTCAGGTTGCTCAAAACCTTCACCGGTGGGTATAAACCAGGTTGCTGCAAGAGTTTTATTCAGCATGCCAAGGCTTAATCCGATACCGAGTTTCCCTGAACCCAGATCCATAAGATATGAATAAGCGGCAGAAAGGTTAATATCTTTATCAAAACCTATATTATCACTTTCAATTAACAAACCAACACCGCTTTTGATTTTAAAAGGAGCGACAGGAGCGCTTATATTAAATACTGTTGTTGCGGGAGCACCTTTAAATCCGATCCATTGGTGCCGGATCAGGGCAGTGGCACAGATCATCCCGGAAGTGCCGGCAACACCGGGATTATAAGTCATTGTATTGAACATATAATGACTCGATAGCGGATCTTGTTGCGACAAAACCGGCTGTAATATCAAAATTAAAAAAAGAAATGCAATATTTAGTTTTTTCATTTCTTTATTTATAGGTGCGGTGCACTTAAGTTGAACGAGTAAAATAAATAAAAATATAACTTGTATACAAATTTACCTGCATTTATTTAAAATTTATTAACATCTTCTCAGATTAGTATTCAGGATTTCAATCTTTCGGCCGCTTTTACCCATCTTTCAGGGACTTCGTTACGGTTGGCCTTAAGGTAATCTTCATGTGAACAGGCAACATACAGGTTCTGGTCTTTTTCAGCTGGAAATTCGATCCACCACCGGTCGGTCAGATTGCTTTTTACAAATATCAGATCGTCGTTGAGATCAGTAACTCTGACGTGATACTTAATAAATCGCCCTGAATTGTTGTTATTCAAGACAGGGGTTTCGTATTGTTTTTGTGAAAAACCTTCGAGAAAAAACCAAAGTATCTGTGCAGCAAGACCCGCTGTCTGGAACCGGATATCAAATTCAGGATTTACATCAAACAGGCCGAATATTTTCAGCTTGTCAGATATTCCGGCATATCTTGAAAGGAGGCATATCTCTTCTCCGTAAAAACCATTTGGGGAAGGACTGATTGTCCCCGGGGCGTCTGACTGCCTCACCGAGGAAATATCAAATACTACCACATCGGAGTCTCTGAACAGAGGTTCCGTAAGGTAAATTGCCTGTCTTACATCTCCTATCCTGACAAGCTCTGACCTGCGTTTCAAAAAACGGTTTATTACCTGCTGATCATTAAGATAGGTCTGGTAACCTATATTGATATAATGGTCAAATGTGCTTTTGTGGTTATTGATAATAGTATTAAGATAATTAAACGAATCAGGCTCTTTCCTTTCATTACTGAAATCAATCCTTGGATCAACCGCGGTTAGTGTGTATCTGGTTTTCTGTCGCGAGAGAGCCCTGTCTACAGCCGGCACAAGGGCACTACTGCCCCCGATAATTACCGGGAACAGGTTTTCCTCAATCAATAAAGACAGAATATCAGTAAGCCCTGCAATGGTATCGTTGAATGTAACACCTTGTTTCATGTTGCCGAGATCAATTATTTTTGATTTTCCCGGTATCTTCGCGAGTCTGTATAATTGCCCCCTGATCATATCGGGTCCTTTTCCCGAACCTGTATTTGGTGAGTTTCGGCCATCTGGAACTCCCAATATTGCAATCTTGTACTTACTGATATCTTTCACAGGGGTACTATCTGTGTGTATAGCGATATTGTGAGGGAAGCCGGCCTGTGCCGTCAGACATTCAAAATCAGGTCCTTCGATGCTTACCGGATTAAAATAATCATTCAGGTCTGCCATGGTATATTAAGAGCTCTTTTTGGTTTTATCACTGTTGCCGATAATCTTAATGCAGTCTTCTTTCGTAAGTTTTTCTGCATCGGCACTTTTAGGGAGCCTGTAGTTTAGCTTATCCTTAACAAGGTAGGGCCCGTACCTTCCGTTCAGCAGCATTATGTCGCCAAAGTCTTTGATGACCTTCTTTTTATCACTTTCATTCTTTTCAATAATAATCTCAACAGCCCTTTCAAAGGTCAAAGTATAAGGGTCATCCACCCCCTTTTTTAAAGAGAAGAACTTGCTTTTAAACCTGATATATGGGCCAAATTTCCCAATACCAACTACCATTTCTTCACCATCATATTCACCAATTGAACGGGGAAGACGGAAAAGATTCAGTGCCTCCCCGAGAGTTATTGTTTCCAGTAGCTGGCTCTTTGAAAGACTGGCAAACCTGGGTTTCTCCCCGTTTTCTGAATTGCCTATCTGTGCAACCGGTCCAAACCTTCCCATCCTCACGGTTACAGGCTCTCCGGTTTCAGGATGATTACCAAGTAACCTTACTCCGGTTTTTCTCTCTTTTTTCTCAAGCGTGTTTGTAACTGTTTTATGAAAAGGCGAGTAGAATTTCTCAATCATCCCGGTCCATTTGAGATTACCAAGTGCAATCTCATCAAACTGTTCCTCAACTTCAGCAGTAAAATGATAATCAAGTATTTCCGAAAAGTTCTCCATAAGAAAATCATTAACTATCATTCCAATATCCTGAGGAAAAAGTTTTGATTTTTCTTTTCCTGCAACTTCTGTTTTTGTTGAAGTTGCAAGGTTCCCTTTCAGAAGTGTAATAATTTTTATCGAACGTTTTTCTCCAGGTCTGTCTTCACGCGAAACATATCCCCGGTTTTGAATAGTTGAAATGGTAGGGGAATAAGTTGAAGGCCGGCCAATTCCAAGTTCTTCAAGCTTTTTCACAAGGCTCGCTTCAGTATATCTGGGTGGAGGTGTTGTGAATTTCTGTGTGGCAGTAATATTGTCGTACCTTAGTGGCATCCCTTTAATTACGGGGGGTATTACGTATCTGTCTTCATCAATATTCTCCTGATCGGTCGATTCAGCATAAACTCTGAGGAAACCATCAAACTTAATAACTTCCCCGTTAGCCTGGAATGTGACCGGAGAGTTATTCATATCAATTGAAATAGAGGTCTTCTCCACCTTGGCATCAGCCATCTGTGAGGCTACTGTTCTTTTCCAGATAAGTTCATAAAGTTTTTGCTCATTCTGACTTCCTGAAGTAGTCGGATTGTCAAGATACGCGGGACGAATAGCCTCATGGGCCTCCTGGGCGCCCTTTGATTTGGTTTTAAACTGCCGGGTTTTTGAATATTTTTCACCAAACTCAGAGATGATCATTTCGCGGGCCTTGACAAGGGCCAGCTTCGAAAGATTTGTTGAGTCGGTTCTCATATATGTTATTCTTCCTGCTTCATAAAGCTTCTGTGCTACAGCCATCGTCTGTGCTACAGAAAATCCTAATTTACGGTAAGCCTCCTGTTGCAGAGTTGATGTAGTAAAGGGGGGTGCCGGCGACCGGGTCCCGGGCTTGATGCTGATATTGGCAATTGAATATTTTGAATCATTGCACAACTCAAGAAATTTCAATGCTTCTTTTTCATCAGGATATCGTTTGGAGGCTTCAGCCCTGAGAATTGCATTTTCTCCGTTAGCTGAACCGATCCGGAAAATTGCAGTGACCCTGAATGCGGATTCTGTCTCGAATGAGATAATCTCCCTTTCTCTTTCAACGAGCAGGCGGACGGCTACAGACTGAACCCTTCCTGCAGAAAGTGCGGGTTGTACTTTTTTCCACAGTACCGGGGAAATTTCAAAACCAACCAGTCTGTCAAGAATACGGCGGGCCTGCTGTGAATTAACGAGGTTCATATCAACCTTCCGGGGATTTTCAATAGCATTTGAGATGGCCTCTTTAGTAATTTCATGGAACACAATTCTCTTTGTTGTAGAGAGATCAAGGTTCAACACACTTGCAAGATGCCATGCAATTGCCTCTCCTTCACGGTCCTCGTCGGAAGCGATCCAGATATTCTTCGAATCAGCAGCAGCTTTGCGTAACTCGCTTACCACTTTTGCCTTTTCCTTCGGGACCTCATAATCGGGAGTGAAATTGTTTTCAACATCTATGCCCAGATTCTTTTTGGACAGATCTCTGATATGCCCGAAACTAGATACAACCCGGAAATCTTTTCCCAGGAACTTCTCAATAGTTTTCGCTTTTGCAGGTGACTCAACAATTACAAGATTTTCGATCATTTGAGGAGATATTTATTCTTTTATCAGACGACAAAGTAAGTCAATTAGGTTCCAAACTTCAAAATAAACCGATAAGATTCTTTTTAATTTACTATTTTTGAAGCAAATTTTTTAAGTGAATGAAAGGCAATTCAAACAACAAAAAATATCTGATCTGGTTCTGGGCATTATTCATTTTTCCTTTCGCTTTTGTAATAACATTATCTATTCTTATATCAAAGGAAAAACTTGGTCCCATGCCGTCATTCGGGGAACTTGAAAATCCGGAATATTATTTAGCTGCAGAGGTCTATTCTGAAGATGGAGTTCTACTTGGAAAGATTAGTATTGAGAACCGGACATGGACTGAGTTTAAAGATTTTTCTCCCTACCTTACCGATGCACTAATAGCCACAGAAGATATACGGTATTACAGACATTCCGGTATTGATATACGTGGTCTGGGCCGGGCAGCTATCCGCACGATTCTTCTGGGTCAGAGCACCGGTGGTGGAAGTACAATTACCCAACAACTGGCAAAGCAGCTTTACCCCAGAGATACTGTCAGAAACTCTGCTATTATGAGAAAAGTCAAACTTGGTGTTTCCAAATTCAAAGAATGGCAGACGGCTGTTAAGCTTGAGCGAAGCTATACCAAGGAGGAGATAATAACCATGTACCTGAACAAATTTGACTTTAGTTATAATGCAATAGGAATAAGGTCAGCTGCTAAGGTATATTTCAATACAACTCCCGACTCACTGAACCTTCAGCAGTCAGCAATTCTGATTGGGATGCTTAAAGCTTCTACAAGGTATAACCCTGTGAGAAATTATGATCTTATGCTCCAGAGGCGAAATGTCGTCATTTCACAAATGGCAAAATATGGGTACCTCTCACCTTCCGTTGCAGACTCGGTTAAGAAATTGGCTATTGAAGTCGATTTCAGGGTTGAAGATCATAATACCGGTCTTGCCACTTATCTGAGGGAATACATCAGGAACACGATGAGAAAGCCTGAACCCGACAGAAACAAATATATAAGGGAATCATCCTATGAGGATGCATTATGGGAGTGGGATAACAATCCGCTCTATGGCTGGTGCAGCAAGAACAAAAAACCGAACGGAATAAGTTATGACATATATAAAGACGGGTTAAAGATATATACCTCTATTAATTCCCGGATGCAGAAATATGCAGAAGAAGCTTTGTCGGAACACCTTTCCAAAGAGGTTCAGCCTGATTTTTTTACGAGAGCAAAAGAGTTTAATAACCCTCCTTATTCCGATGATCTTACACGGAAAGAAGTCGATGAAATTATGATGTCTTCAGTTGAAAGTACCGACAGATATTATTCAATGAGACGAACAGGTGTTCCTGAAGATTCAATAATGCTTGCATTTAACACTCCGGTAAAAATGAGAGTCTTTTCCTGGAAGGGAGACAGGGATACCATCATGACCCCGCTCGATTCAATACGATATTATAAGTATTTTATCCGCTCCTCATTCCTGGTTGAAGATCCTCATAACGGGTATGTTAAAGCTTATGTGGGGGGCCCCGATTTCAGGTATTTTAAATGGGATGGAATTACTCAACAAAAGAAACAGGTCGGGAGCACTATTAAACCTTTCCTATATACTATTGCAATGCAAAACGGATATTCTCCCTGCTATGAGGTGGAGAACATCCCCAGGTCTTTCGAGGTCGGTGATTCTATCTGGACTCCAAGGAGCTCAGGGCCAAAAACATACCATGGTAAAATGGTCACATTAGCCTGGGGGCTGGCTCAATCGGAAAACTATATTTCAGCATGGCTAATGCAGCAGTTCAAACCAACTGCTGTAACTGACCTTATGCACAAGATGGGGGTCAGAAGTTTTATTGATCCTGTCCCTTCAATCTGTTTAGGGACTTCCGATATTAAACTTGAAGAGATGGTCGGCGCTTATGGTACATTTGCTAACAAAGGTGTATATACAAGACCGATGTATGTTACACGTATTGAAGACAAAAACGGGAACACAATTTCAAGGTTTACACCAAAAATTGAAGAAGTATTAAGTGAAGAACAGGCCTTCCTGATGCTTCATCTTCTGCAGGGGGTGGTAAAGACAGGATCCGGTAGAAGAATGAGAGTAGAACCTTATAATCTTATGAATCAGATAGGTGGTAAAACAGGAACAACGCAAAACCATGCAAATGGCTGGTTCATGGGTGTTACACCAAATCTTGTAGGTGGCGTCTGGAGCGGATGGGAAGACCAGTCGATCCATTTTGAAACACTGGGAGAAGGTCAGGGGGCAAATATGGCTTTGCCGATTTTTGCGATATTCCTCAAAAAAGTTTATTCCGATCCTCAGTTCGGGATCATGGAGACAGATGAGTTTGAGCGTCCTTCCGATTTCAATTGGGAACTGGATTGTGATAAGGTTAATAAGGAGAAATCGCGCAGGG
Organism: Bacteroidia bacterium; assembly: GCA_026391555.1. Classification (GTDB taxonomy): domain Bacteria; phylum Bacteroidota; class Bacteroidia; order Bacteroidales; family VadinHA17; genus LD21. Next base: position 35,185 of record JAPLEB010000058.1, read on the forward strand.
ATAATTCACGCAAGGAAAGATATTAACTGAAAAGAGATCTGACCAGGTTCTCAATTTTCCCGATGGGTATCACCTCAATATTCAAACCTTTCGTTGATACATTCCTGTGATATTTTGAAATATATATTTTGTTGAACCCCATTTTTGATGCTTCACGGATACGTTGTTCGATCCGCGAGACGGGTCTTACCTCTCCCGACAAACCGGTTTCACCGGAAAAGCAGATATCTCTTCCGATAGGGAGATCAAGATTAGATGATAAAACAGAACTTATTATGGCAAGATCAATTGCCGGGTCGTTTACTTTGATGCCTCCGGCAATATTCAGAAAAACATCTTTTACACCAAGTCTGAAACCGGCTCTTTTTTCGAGGACAGCCAGCAACATATTAAGTCGCCGGATATCGAACCCTGTGGAGCTTCTCTGTGGGGTCCCATATACAGCACTGCTTACAAGTGCTTGTGTTTCAATAAGAAAAGGTCTTAGCCCGTCAACCGTGGCGGCTATTGAAATTCCACTGAGGGCTTCATCGTGCTGATTGATAAACATTTCAGATGGGTTGTCAACTTCCCTTAAACCTGTCTCAACCATTTCAAAGATGCCTAACTCAGAGGTTGCCCCAAACCTGTTTTTTACTGAGCGCAGTATTCGGTACACATAGTTATTATCACCTTCAAAATAAAGAACCACATCAACAATATGTTCAAGCACTTTCGGACCGGCAAGTGTGCCATCCTTGGTAATATGACCAATCAGGAAGACAGGGATCCCGGTTATCTTGGAATATTTAAGGAGCTGTGCAGCGCACTCCCTGACCTGCGAGACCGAGCCTGCGGAAGACTCAAGCATCCCGGTACTTATTGTCTGAATAGAGTCAATTATAATTAATCCGGGTTTAATGTTTTCGGCATGTGTCAGAATGCTTTCAAGTTCCGTCTCACTAAGAATATAACATTGAGGGTTGGAGTTCTTTATCCTTTGTGCCCTCAGACTGATCTGTTCTTCGCTCTCTTCACCGGAAACATAAAGGATATTTTTCCCTTTAAGTGCAAGGGCAAGCTGAAGTGCAAGGGTTGATTTACCTACACCCGGTTCCCCACCGAGAAGGATAAGAGATCCGCCTACAATACCGCCACCTAATATCCTGTCGAGTTCTGAAATACCTGTTTTTTGACGGCCATGTTCATCAGCTTTTATGTTATCGAGAAGCTCGGGTTTTCTTTTTTCCCGGTTCATTACGAAAGACACCTCGCGTGAGGAAGATGGAGCAATTATCTCTTCATGGTATGTATTCCACTCTTTACATGAAGGGCACCGGCCGATCCACTTTGCCGATTCGACACCGCAGTTCTGACAGACAAATATTGTTTTAGTCTTTGCCATTTTTGTTTTATTTATCTATCCCACTTAAAACTAATTAGGGATTTGGGTGTGTTTTATCTTTCCTGAAAATGATAAAAAAGGAAATTGTTCCGATAATCACAACAAAAATAAGTTGTGATTCATGGGTAAGTGTTGCATAAGCAAGTCCGTCTTCAACAGGAATACCTTTAACAAAAAGCAGTCCCCGGGAAATAATATAATGGAATGCCCCCAGACCACCCTGAACCGGCGCCGACATGGCAAGTCCTCCGATTACAAGAAGAAAAATGCTATCTCTGAAGGTTAAGAATGAAGTACTTTCAAGTGAGAAAACTACAATCCATGTCATAAGTGTATAGTTGACCCATATAAATACTGTATGGAAAATGAATTCCCATTTCCTTTGAAGATTGGTAATTGTTTTAAGACCGTTTATGATTCCCCTGGCCAGGTCGAACATTTTTGAAAAGAACCTGATTTTCCTGAGTCTTTTCTTAAAACGGATCATCAGAAACGCCATGATTATTCCAGCGGAAAAAAGTATTATCCAGAGAATCCCGGTGACTCCAAATATTGAATACACTTTCTGCTGAATAGGAATAAGAATGCCTTCTTTCAGGAACAGGCTTATCTGGTCACCGCTCGTGAAGATAAGTATAATCATTATAAGAAGCAGGGAGATGAAGTCGATGGTTCGTTCAACAACTACCGTTCCGATAAGTTGATCGACTGGTATTTTTTCTTTTTTACCTAATGCCACACAACGGGTTATTTCACCAATTCTCGGCAAAGCAAGATTGGCGAGGTAGCCGGTCATAAGTGAATAAAAAGAGTTTTTTAATGAGGGATTGTACCCTAGTGGGTTAACAAGCAGTATCCACCTGCGTGCCCGGCTGATGAATGCAAAAAATCCAAAGAGAACTGACAACAGAAGCCAGGAGTAGTTAGCTTCTTTTAAATCGGTTACAAGCTTTCTTGTGTCGACATTGCGGAATGCTAACCAAAGCAGAACTATTCCGACAGCAAGGAAAGCCAGAAATTTTAAAGTCTGTATAATGCCTTTTCTCAAAGTCAGATCAGTTTATTGGTTTTTGTATCGGGGAAAATAATTGTCGGTTTGAAAGCTTTTGCTTCCTGAAAATCGAGAAATGTGTATGACATTATTATTATTATATCGCCAACGAGCACCTTCCTGGCAGCGGCGCCATTCAGGCAAATATCGCCCGCTCCACGAATACCTTTTATAATATATGTTTCGAGGCGCTCGCCGTTATTGAGATTTAAAACATGTACCTTTTCGTTTTCAATTAAATTCGCGGCATCCATAATATCCTCATCAATTGTGATACTGCCAACGTAATGCAGGTTTGCCCCTGTGACAGTGACCTTATGAATCTTCGATTTAACTACTTCTATTAACATAATGTAATACCTTACTGATAGTAATTATGGCGCAAAGGTAATTAACCTTTTGGTTCAGACCAACCCGATTTCAATATTATCTATAAGCCTCACCTTTCCTGCCATTACTGCAATGCAGGCAAAATACCTTTTCCCTTTTTGCATTTCACTTCGTTTAATGACAGGTGTAAGCTCTGTATCATCAACAATATCAAAATATTCCACATCAAATCCTTCAAATTTTCCGATACTGTTTTTAACAAAGGTTTTAATTTCAGCGATTTCTTTTTCAGAGATCATTATAGAGGCAGCGGATATTGTTTTATAAATTACGGATGCATTATTTCTGATATGGGGTTCCAGAAGCACGTTTCTGCTGCTCATTGCCAACCCGTCCTTTTCGCGGATTATTGGATTCCCGGTTACCTTTACATTAGAGCCTGTTAGCTTTACAAGCTCTTTTATCACTGCAAGCTGCTGGAAGTCTTTCATGCCAAAAAAGGCAATATCAGGTTCAATTATTTCAAAAAATCTGCTGACAACCTGTGCAACACCGTTAAAATGACCGGGGCGGTGCATTGCCTCCATAACATTATCGAGGTTCCCGAAATGGAATTCTCTTTTATCTTCTTCCGGGTAAATTTCTTTATTATCTGGAGTAAAGACAATATCGGATTCCCTGAGAACTTTTTCAAGCAGTTCCAGGTCATTCTTAAGTGTTCTGGGGTAATTCTTAAGATCATTTTTATCATTAAACTGAGTCGGATTAACATATATACTAACAACCACTACAGGACATTGTTCAGCTGCACTTTTTACCAGCGACAGATGTCCTTCATGAAGAGCACCCATTGTCGGTACAAAACCAACAGGAGCAAGATGTAACTTACATAGCCGGGTTTGCAACTCCTTAACGGCACATAAAACCTTCATTATGCTAATTTTTTACAAACATAAATTAAATTTTACTATCTTTGCACCTTAAATCGAAATGGTATATCCAGGCAGAAATGGAAAGCAGGAAGGTATTATTCATTTCACAAGAGATCACTCCATACTTAGGTGAGACGAAGTTATCGAAGATCGGAAGATTTCTCCCGCAAGGCATTCAGGAAAGGGGCAAAGAGATCCGGACTTTTATGCCGAGGTATGGTTGTATTAATGAAAGAAGAAATCAACTTCATGAGGTTATCCGGCTTTCCGGGATGAATCTTATTATTGACGACACCGATCATCCTCTTATAATTAAAGTTGCTTCAATTCAGTCGGCCCGCATGCAGGTCTATTTTATTGATAATGACGATTATTTCCAGAGAAAGTATATCACAAGCGACTCTGCCGGTCGGGAATTTGAAGATAATGATGAACGTGCTTTATTCTTTGCCCGTGGTGTAATTGAAACGGTAAAAAAACTTCGATGGGCTCCGGATATTGTTCATTGCCATGGATGGATGTCAGCCCTGGTACCGGTTTATCTCAGGAGTATCTATAATGATGATCCCCTGTTCCATAATTACAAAATTATTTATTCCATTTACAATAATGATTTTAAAACTCCGTTTAGATCAACATTCGCCGATAAACTGCGTTTCGACGGGATAGATGGGGAAAACCTTAAAATGGTTAAAAAACCTGATTTTATTAATTTATCAAAACTAGCTATAAAATATTCTGACGGGATCATTATAGGAAGTGAAGATATAAACGAGGAATTGAAAAAATACATTAGTACTATTAACAAGCCGGTTCTTACATATAAGGATGAGACCGAATATATTGATGCCTATAATGATTTTTATGACAAGATGCTATCATAGTTCCAAACTCCCCTGCAGAGTCATTTCTGTCTCTCATCATCTCTTTAAAATTTTTTGTCTGACACTCTTTGCACTGGTGGTTTTTTTTGTGAGTTCATGCGAGGAGGGACCAACAAAAATCGGGAACCGACTTCTTCCCGGAAGTGATTTTGTTGAAATAGCATCGACCGATACCTTAAGTGTATGGTCTTACACCATGTATGATGAGTCAATTCGTACAGATAATCCTGCAATTTCTTACCTGGGACAAATTTATGATCCCTATTTTGGCACAACTACGGCAGAGTTTGTTACACAGATAAGAATGGCCTCAGCATGGGACAATCAACCATTCGCAATAGATTCGGTTAGGTTAATTCTGCACTTGTTGGATGTTAAAGGCGGATCGGGCGTGACTCATACTTTAAAACTTTCGGAGATAGCCGAGCAGATATATACCGACTCTGCATATTATTCAAACAAGCCGGTGCTTCTTACAGGGTATGAGGTTCCCGATATTGAGTTGCCTATCTTAAAAGCCGATACAGTAAATGATATTGTTTTAAATCTGCCTCAAGAATTTGGGTATCATCTTTTACAAAATCCTGAATGGCTGTTTTACGATAATTCAAAACCTGATTTCAGATCTTTTTTCAAAGGGCTTTACTTCCAGATATCCTCCTCCTCCGATCCTTTGCTTGTTACTTTAAGTCTTCAGCCACCATCAACTATGGGTGCCTACAATAACTATTTCGTTTTATATATGCTTAGTGGAGCTAAATTTTATTTTATTCTGGATGCTGTGAACACAAACGCATCCTTTAACTTGTTTTCACATAAATTTAATACTGCGATGCCGGGGAAAAAGATTGAACATATTGATAGTCTTTTTAATGATGTTGATGGTTACAGGGATACCCTCTCATACCTGCAGTGCCTTAACGGAGTATATACCAAAATAGTATTTCCCGGATTGGATAGTTTAAAAAACAATCTTTCTTTAAAAAACATTGCAGTAAATAAAGCGAGGCTCAAAGTTCCGGTTTATTTCGATGGTGATCTTTATAGAGCATCTACAGTTGAGTCGCAGCTTTATCTCAGGTATAAAACTTTAAGCGGTTCCAAATATGTTGTTCCTGACTATAATCTCGATCAGTATCATGTTTTTTTTGACGGTAAATTAGATTCAACTGCTAATTTGTATAAATTCAATATAGCTGCATTTGTCCAGGGTTATTTAGACGATGCCTCAGGAAATGTAAAACCGGAACTGGAAATTTTCCAGGGTACAGGAACAAGGAACGTCATCCTGAAGGCCAACAGCAGCAAAACTCCGGTTAAATTCGAATTTACCTATACCGAGTTTTAGATTTTGTGAACCAAAATAACTACTTTCGAAACTGATTTTCTAAAACTTGTTTATTATGTGCGGAATTATTGGCTATATCGGATCGAAACCTGCCCGTGAAATAATCATTAATGGTCTTAAACGACTTGAGTACCGGGGGTACGATTCTGCCGGTATGGCTCTTGTAAATGGCGAGACTAAGATTTTCAAGTGCGCAGGCAGGGTGAAAGATCTTGAGGAGATGGTTAACAAATCGAGTTTTAACGGTACAACCGGGATGGGACATACAAGGTGGGCCACGCATGGCGAACCTAATGAATTGAATGCCCATCCTCAGGTTTCTTACAAAGGCAACTTCATAGTTGTTCATAATGGAATAATTGAGAATTATTCCCGTCTTAAAAAACACCTCGAGAGCAGAGGTATAATCTTTACAAGCCAGACTGATACCGAAGTTCTTGCAAATCTGATTGAACACCTTTATCTGGAAGGTGATCTGACTGCCGAGCAGGCAATTACCATGGCTCTTAACAGGGTCGAGGGTGCATATGGCCTGGTTATAATCTGTACACGGGAACCTGATAAACTATTTGCTGCAAAAAAAGGTAGTCCGCTTGTAATAGGGGTTGGAGAAGGAGAAAACTTTATCGCTTCCGATGCGACACCTATTGTCGAATATACCCAGAGGGTTATCTATTTGAATGACGATGATATTGCCATTATTAAGAAAGATGAACTTATCCTCAAAACAATCAGGAATGAAAAGATTCAACCGGAAGTTAAAGAGCTGGATCTTAAGATCGGGGAGATTGACAAAGAAGGATTTGCTCATTTCATGCTGAAGGAAATTTTTGAACAACCCAGAGCAATTCACGATACTTTCAGAGGCAGAGTATTACCCGATTATTCAGGTGTGATGCTCGGCGGACTGCACGACGTCCTTGAATCATTGTCCCAGTCAGAAAGAATAATAATAATCGCCTGCGGCACATCGTGGCATGCAGGACTACTGGGTGAATATATCTTTGAGGAATACACCCGGATCCCGGTTGAAGTTGAATACGCTTCCGAATTCCGCTATAGAAATCCTGTAATAAAAAAAGGAGATATTGTAATCGCAATAAGCCAGAGCGGCGAAACAGCCGATACTCTTGCAGCTGTTAAACTTGCAAGGGAAAGAGGTGCAAAAGTGATCGGGATATGCAATGTTGTTGGCAGTAGTATCCCTCGTGAAACAGATGCAGGTGTTTATACTCATGCCGGTCCGGAGATTGGTGTTGCATCTACAAAAGCATTTACTACACAGGTTACGGTGCTTGCAATGATGGCATTTGAAATCGGACATCAGAAGGGAATTCTCTCCGATTCAGCATACAAAGAGTTGATAACTGAACTGGTATCAATCCCGGGGAAAATTGAAAAGGCGCTTGAAATTAACGATCAGGCCCTTGATCTTGCCAGAGTTTTTCAAAACACACACAATGCCCTTTATCTTGGAAGAGGATATCTCTTTCCGGTTGCACTTGAAGGCGCCCTGAAGCTGAAGGAGATTTCATATATTCATGCAGAAGGTTATCCCGCTGCTGAAATGAAACATGGCCCCATTGCCCTTATTGATGAGAATATGCCTGTTGTGGTAGTTGCTACAAAAGATGACACTTATGAAAAGATCATCAGTAACATTCAGGAGATAAAGGCACGAAAAGGGATTGTAATTGCTATTGTCACTGAAGGGGATGAAATAATCAGGAAGATGGCTGATTATGTTCTTGAAGTTCCCGAAACACTACCGGCATTTTCAGGACTGCTTGCAGTTATCCCGCTTCAATTGCTCTCATATCATATTGCAGTTTTAAGAGGGTGTAATGTTGACCAGCCCAGGAATCTTGCAAAGTCAGTAACTGTAGAATAAAAATCTTTAAATGTTCCGAAATGAGACTGAAAGAAAATTACCGGAGCATAACCGGAGCTGAAACGAAGATTTTAACGTTGAACGGTTGCAGTTGCGATGACTGGAACAGGGTCAAGGTTAAAGAAGGATTCGATCCATCCCGTTGCGTAAATGTCATTTTTTCGGGAGATATCACCCTTGGTCATTTTAACGAACCCTTCATTGATGAATCAGGAGTTAGCATTCCAAGCGGTATCCTCAACGCGAGGCTTCATAATTGTACGGTAGGATCAAATGTTATAATAAATAATATTGGCGATTATATTGCAAATTATCATATTGAAGATAACGTTGTTATAAAGAATTGCGGGAAAATAAATACCGAAGGAATTTCCACTTTTGGAAACGGAATACCGGTTGCCGTCCTTAATGAAACCGGAGGCAGAGTAGTTAAAATGTGGGACAAGCTTTCTGCTCATGAAGCATATATTATTGCCCTTTACAAGCATCGCGGTATTGCCATTAATATTATAGAGAAGATGGTTGATGATTATTCTGCATCTCATTCTTCCGGAACAGGGACCATCGGACACAACTCAAGGATATTCAATTGCAACAACATACGGAATGTCAAACTTGGCCCGTTCAGCCATATTGAGGGGTCAATCGCGCTGAATGAAGGGTCGGTTAACAGCTGTGAGGCTGATCCTGTTTTTATCGGCCCCGGTGTAATAATGGAACATTTTATCGTATGTTCAGGCTCAATAGTTACGGAATCGACACTAATAGATAAGTGTTTTATTGGGCAGGGCTGTGTTCTTGCCAAACATTATTCGGCAGAAAACTCCCTGTTCTTTGCCAACTGCGGCGGATATCATGGCGAGGCCTGTTCAATATTTGCCGGCCCCTATACAGTTACTCACCACAAATCAACACTGCTTATTGCAGGGATATTTTCATTCATGAATGCCGGAAGCGGGTCAAACCAGAGTAACCACATGTACAAACTTGGTCCTATTCACCAGGGAATTATGGAACGTGGTTCCAAAACAACCAGCGACTCGTACATGTTATGGCCGGCTCGCATTGGTCCTTTCACATTGGTAATGGGTCGTCATTATAAGAATATGGATACTTCCTCGCTCCCATTTTCATATCTGATTGAAAGCAATGATGAGAGTATTCTTGTCCCCGGGATTAATCTCAGAAGTGTCGGAACAATAAGAGATGCTCAAAAATGGCCTCTTCGCGACAGAAGAAAAGGCCCGTTAAAGATCGATCAGGTGAACTTTAATCTGCTCAGCCCATATACAATCCGGAAAATGTTCGACGGCAGAGAAATCTTGCAAAAGCTCAAAGCAAAGTCGCCAACTGGGACATCTTATTACAAATACAATAACATGAAGATAAAGGGAGCTTCCCTTGAGCGTGGGATAGGACTTTATCAGACAGGCATCAATAAATTCCTTGGAAACTCTTTAATTAAAAGGCTGGAAAAGACTGAGTTCAAAACAATTGAAGAGATGAGAAAAAGACTTGCCCCTGACCGGCAGAAGGGAAAAGGCGAATGGGTTGATCTTGCAGGATTGATAGCTCCGAAGAGTGAAGTTGACAGGCTGCTTGACGACATTGAATCGGGAAAGGTCAATTCCCTTCAGGCATTGTCGGAATCCTTTATTGAAATGCACAATTCATATTACGACTGGGAGTGGACCTGGTCGTGTGAAATGATAGAGGAAGAAGCCGGAACTACTGTTAATAAATTAACAGTAGAAAATGTCATAAGGATAGTTGAAAGATGGAAGAAAAGTGTTGTTGATCTGGATAATCTTCTCTATGAGGATGCAAGGAAGGAGTTTACCTTATCGTCGATGACCGGATTTGGTATTGACGGGGGAGATGAGGTCAAAAAACTTGATTTTGAGCAGGTAAGGGGAGAATTTGAATCAAACAGTGTTGTTGCGGCTATTCAGGAGCATATAATTCAAAAAACAACTCTCGGAGATGAGTTGACAGATAGGATGAAACGGATTGGTTAACACCAGATGCTATCTGCCTGAATACATCAGATCATAATATTTTCCGTAATCGCCCGACAATACCCTTTCGAGCCATTTCCCGTTTGTAAGATACCATTCAACGGTTTTTTCAAGACCATCAGCAAATTCAGGCAGCGGTGACCAACCTAGTTCTTTCTGTAATTTGGAGGAGTCGATTGCATACCTCAGGTCATGTCCGGGCCTGTCTTTCACATAAGTAATAAGTTTTTCAGAAGTTCCCGAAGGACGGTTAAGTTTTTTGTCCATTATCCTGCAGAGAAGAAGAATGAGGTCAATATTTTTCCATTCATTATTACCCCCGATATTATAAGTATCCCCAACCTTACCGCGATGAAAGATATGATCAATAGCGGAAGCATGATCTTCAACATATAAAAAATCAAGGATGTTTACCCATTTACCGTACACAGGGAAAGTTTTGTTTTTTTTAATATTGTTTATTGCAAGGGGAATGAGCTTTTCCGGGAATTGGTTGGGCCCATAGTTATTTGAGCAGTTGGAGATTACCACCGGAATTCCAAAAGTATGGTTATAAGCCCTTACCATGTGGTCGGAACTTGCTTTGGATGCAGAATATGGACTTTTGGGGTCATAAGCAGTTTGTTCTGTGAAGAGGCCATCTTTTCCTAATGAACCGTAAACCTCATCAGTTGAAATATGATAAAACAGTTTCCCTTCAGGTGAGTTCTTCCAGCTGTTAAGAGCGGAATTAAGAAGGTTAACAGTGCCTATAATATTTGTAAAAACAAATTCATCGGGGCCTGTTATGGAACGATCGACATGTGATTCAGCTGCCAGATGGATTATTCCGTCAAAACAGTATTTTTTAAAGAGATCAAGAACAGATTGTTTGTTAACGATATCAATCTTTTCGAAAAGGTAATTCTTTTTTGTTTCAATGTCTGTCAGGTTTTCAAGGTTACCGGCATAGGTAAGTTTATCGGCATTAACTACGAGATAATCGGGGTAGTTATTAACGAATCTTCTTATCACATGAGAGCCAATAAATCCTGCACCGCCGGTAATCAGAATTGTTTTCTTCATAGTTATCCCTTTTTATTCCTGATATTCTTTTCCCAATCCCAGGCTGTTTTCATAGCTTCATCGAGGGAACTTAATGTTTTCCAGGCCAGTTCTTTGTTTGCAAATGAAGGATCGGCCCATATCTTTTCAATGTCTCCTGCTCTCCTTCCGGTTATTTTGTACTTCAATTTAATTCCTGAAACACGTTCAAACGATTTGATTGCCTCAAGAACTGAGACTCCCTTACCAGTACCAAGGTTAAAGACTTCATAATTTGTCTTGTTCCTTCTTCCAATAAGCCTTTTTACAGCAACAACATGGGCTTTCGCGAGATCGACAACATGGAGGTAATCCCTGATGCAAGATCCGTCCGGGGTATCGTAATCATTTCCGAATACTTTGAGTTCATCCCTTAAGCCGTATGCGGTCTGTGTAATATATGGCACAAGATTTTCCGGAACTCCCCTTGGCAGTTCTCCTATGAGAGCCGATGGATGGGCTCCGATAGGATTAAAATACCTTAATGAAACTGCTTTGATATTTTTGTCAGAAACGGTTGTATCCCTTATGATTGCTTCGCCAATTTGCTTGGTGTTTCCATAGGGAGAAGTTGCCGGTTGCAAAGGAGCGTCCTCAGTTACCGGTAGTTTTTCGGGTTGCCCGTAAACAGTACATGAAGATGAAAAGACCAGATCAGAAACGCCAAAGCGTTTCATGGCATCCAGGACGTTAACCAATGATAAGAGGTTATTCCGGTAGTACTCTAAAGGCTTATTAACTGACTCTCCCACAGCTTTATAGGCTGCAAAGTGAATTATGGCCGAAATATCATTATATTTCTTAAAGAATATGTCAAGTTTTTCCTGATCGCACAGATCAAATACTTCGAGGACAGGCTTAACTCCGGTTATCTTATGAATCCTGTCAATAATCTCAGCTTCCGAGTTGTACAGGTTGTCGATTATTACAACATCGAATCCCTCTTTAATAAGTTCAACTGAGGTATGTGAACCGATATATCCGGTTCCTCCGGTTACCAGAATTTTATTTTTCATTTAAAGGCTCCAGTAAGTATGATTTTTTATTCTTCCGCGAAGCACCCCTTTTACATCAACCACAATTCCGTCTTTATTTAGTAAAGGAGTAAAAAACGCTTCATCTAATTTTAAATATTCTTTATGACTGACAGCCAGAATTACAGCATCGTATTTGCCGGAAGGATGTTCTTTCAAATCAATCCTGTATTCTTCTTTTACCTCAAGTTTTCCGGCTCCCGGATCAATTACATCAACCGCTATTCCAAAATCATCCAGTTCGCTGATCACATCCACGACTTTTGAATTGCGAATGTCGGTAACATCTTCTTTAAAGGTAATACCCATTATCAGAACCCTGGCGCCTTTCAATCCCTTACCTGCTGCTATAATTTTTTTAACAGTCTGTTTCCCAATATATCTACCCATACTGTCGTTGATAAACCTTCCTGAATCAATCATCTGAGGGTGATATCCCAGAGCTTTTGCTTTGAATGAGAGATAATAAGGATCGACACCAATGCAATGTCCCCCTACTAAGCCCGGATAGAACTTAAGGAAGTTCCATTTTGTTCCGGCTGCTTCCAGTACTTCAAATGTATTGATTCCAAGTTTGTTAAAAATAATTGATAGTTCATTCATAAAGGCAATGTTAATATCGCGCTGGGTATTTTCAATGATTTTTGCTGCCTCTGCAACCTTAATTGAGCTTGCCCGGTGAACGCCTGCCTTTATTATCAGTTCGTAAGTCTTAGCTATATTTTCGGCCGCTTCCGGATCGCAGCCACTTATTACTTTTATAATTTTTGTCAGTGTATGATTGGTGTCCCCCGGATTAATTCTTTCGGGGGAGAAACCAACTTTAAAGTCTGTACCGCATTTTAACTCCGAATACCTTTCAAGTACAGGAATACAGTCGTCTTCGGTGCAACCCGGGTAAACGGTTGATTCGTAGACTACATAATCGCCTTTTTTTAATACTCTTCCAACAGTCTCGGATGCTTTTAGTACCGGTGTCAGATCGGGGAGGTTATGACTATTGACAGGAGTGGGCACAGCAATAATATGAAATGAAGCATATTTTAAATCAGCCGGATCGCTTGTAAAAATGATATCGGTGTCCTTAAACGCTTCTGAGGTGAGTTCATTACTGGGATCGATGCCCTTTTTCATCAGCTCGATTCTATCAGGTTTAATATCAAAACCGATGACCTTTATTCGTTTTGCGAATTCAAGTGCTATAGGCAGGCCCACATAACCAAGGCCAATGACAGAAAGTTTTGCTTCCCTTTTTAAAAGTTTATTGTACATGTTATATAACAGTTTTTAATATTGGATGATAGTCACCCTGAAGTCCAACAGGTTTTGCATTTCTGATTGTGTACGCGATCCCGACTGACTGGTGAGCCTCTTTAAGCCCGAATCCTCTTCCGGCAAGTATCTCTTTGTATGACAGCGTATGCAGGCCGGTAAAACCTTCGCTGAATTCGATCTCTTCTCCATCAACTTTTATTGACCTGAATGTCCTCTGACCTGTTTTCTTAATTGAGGCCGGAATATCGTCATAATCGAGGCTGAGGAACCATCTTACCCTGGCATTTTCAAGTTCGAGATATCCTGCAGCTTTATGGGGTTCAGAGAGATGTACTATATTTTTCTTTGTATTGCCGAAGATCCAGCTCAACATATCAAAAAAATGAATACCGATGTTTGTTGCCACGCCGCCTGATTTCTGGATATCACCTTTCCATGATATTGAATACCAGTTTCCTCGGCTGGTAATATATGACAAATCAACATCATATATCTTTCCTTTCGGTCCATTCCGGATCTTTTCATGCAGTTCCAATATTTTTGGATGAAGACGAAGCTGAAGAATGGTATAGATTTTACGGCCGGTTTCATTCTCAATCTCCTGTAACGCATCAATATTCCATGGATTGAGGACTATCGGCTTTTCGCAGATTGCATCAGCCTTATGGCGTAGTGCAAATCTGATATGAGAATCGTGAAGATAATTCGGAGAGCAGATGCTTACATAGTCAATTTTCGTCCCGGTTCTTTTAAGTTTGTCAAAATGTCTGTCGAACCGTTCAAATTCAACAAAAAAATCACTTTCCGGGAAATAGTTGTCAATTCGCCCGACACTATCAAACTTATCGAGGCTGGCAAGGAGGTTGTTGCCTGTTTCCTTAATTGCCTGGAGATGCCTGACAGCGATATAACCTGCAACACCTATTATTCCGAAATTTTTTGGAGTCTTTGTCATAATTTAATGCTATAAAGGCGCGCAAAACTACTAAATTATTTTTGAAACAACGCCGTTCTCAATCCGGTATCTCTCATTGCTTTCAGGACAAAATGCAAAGCCGGCGCTGTCAAAAATGAGTTTATGTCCGAATTCGCTCATCCAGCCTGTCTGCCGTGCCGGGTTGCCTACGACAAGTGCATAAGGCTTGACGTCTTTTGTCACAACAGCACCAGCTCCAATAAATGCATATCTTCCTATTATATTTCCGCAAACGATTGTTGAATTAGCGCCTATCGAGGCTCCTCTTTCCACAATTGTCTCAAGATAACTGTCTTTACGGATTATTGCGCTACGCGGATTGATTACATTTGTAAATACCATTGAAGGTCCGAGAAAAACATCATCATCGCAAATAACTCCGGTATAGATAGAGACATTATTCTGGACTTTTACATTATTCCCGAGTTTCACCCCTGGTAAGATGACAACATTCTGGCCGATATTACAGTTTTCACCGATTTCCGAACCTGTCATTATATGGCTGAAGTGCCATATTTTTGTTCCTTTCCCGATTTTGCAGCCTTCATCAATGACAGCTGTTTCGTGGGCAAAATATTCCTTCTCCATGGTATTTATTTATCGAAGAATTTTAAAATATTAAGTATAATATAATCAATCTGTTCCTGTTCCATGTCAGGGTGTATTGGTAATGACAGAACCTCTTTGCAAAGAGCCGCAGTAACAGGAAAATCATTCTCTTTATATCCTAAATTACTATAAGCTTCCTGCATATGAAGGGGTCCCGGGTAATAAACCATTGCAGGTATATTCTTTGATTCGAGAAACTTTTTAAGCTCATCCCTTTTACCGTTTTTCACCTTGATGGTATATTGATGAAATATGTGAGAAGAATAGCTGACTCTTTCCGGAACAGATATTGAGTGGCATCCGGCAAATGCTTCATCATATTGATTTGCAACCGCTTTCCTTGCTGAATTGAATTTAGAAAGGTAATTTAGTTTTACCCTTAAAATTGCGGCCTGAATTGTATCCAACCTTGAGTTAACTCCTATATCATCATAGTGATACCTCACTTTACTACCGTGGTTGGCAATGCTTCTCAGCTTTTTTGCAAGAGCGTCGTCGTTTGTATAGAGAGCACCTCCATCGCCGTAACATCCAAGGTTTTTGGATGGGAAAAATGAAGTCGTGCCGATATGTCCGATTGTTCCGGCTTTTATTGTGGTGCCATCTTTAAGAATATAATCGGCTCCGGTTGCTTGCGCGGCATCCTCAATTACAAAAAGATTATGTTTTTTTGCAAGTTCCATAATGCTCTCCATATCGGCACACTGGCCAAAAAGATGAACAGGAACAATTGCTTTCGTTTTTGGTGTAATAGCATTTTTGACTGCTTCAACGGAAATGTTAAAACTTCCGGGGTCGGGATCAACTATAACAAGCTTAAGGCCAAGCAGAGCAACCACTTCTACAGTTGAAACAAAGGTGAAATTTGTTGTAATAACCTCATCTCCTGGCTTAAGTCCGGGAACCATCATCGCGAGATAAAGAGCATCGGTCCCATTTGCACATGAAACCACATGTTTTACTCCCATATATTTCTGGAGCTCTTCCTCAAATAGCTTAACGTCAGGGCCTTTAATAAAAGCGGTTGATTCCAGTACCGATTTTATTGCGATATCAATTTCTGGCCCGATCTTCTCGTACTGAGCCTTCAGGTCGACCATCTGAATCTCTCTCATATCAGAGTTAAATTTAGAAATACGAAGATAATATTTTTTTGTCAGGACTATTTTTCATATTTTTGTATGAACATTAGAATTATTATAGTGGATATTACTGCTTTTTTACGGGAATTATTATTCGGTCACGATTGTGTTATCGTTCCCGGGTTTGGTGGTTTTATCGGCAACTATACTCCGGCGCATATTGATAAGAGTACCGGGACATTTTATCCCCCTGTCAAGCAGATATCGTTTAACAGGAACCTGAATCATAATGATGGTCTTCTTGTAGGGCGGATATCAGGAACGGCAGGTATCAATTATGGTGATGCCAGAAATTTAGTTGAGGAGTTTGTTGGGGAGTTGCGTAGAAAACTTGAAAGAGGCGATAAGGTTGTTTTCGATAATATCGGAAGTTTTATCAATAACCATGAGGGAAGTCTTCAGTTTGAACCCGACAGGAACGCAAACTATCATCTGGATTCTTACGGTCTTGAGTCCTTTCAGTGTTTGCCGCTTGAAGGATATGATGTAAGGAAACGGATCATCAGACATGCCGGGAAGGATCCTGTAAGGCAGGCATCCTTGAAAAAGATTCTTTGGAGGGCAGCGGTAATCATTCCTCTTCTTTCCGTTCTGGTTGCCGTGCCCCTGAAAACAGACCTCTTTAAAGCAAAGATTGAAGCAACAACAATGAATCCCCTGGTAACAGCTGAGTTTGAACACAATAAAAATACTGTGGATGAGGATATAAAAGATGAATCAGCAAAGATTTCAGAAAATGTAATGCCGGTATCTGAAGAGTCAGCTACCCCGGAAGTTGTTGTACCTGTTGCCGTTGATGCAAATGTTTATTGTCTGATTACCGGGAGCTTCAAATCAGAAGATAATGCAGTTTCTCAGGTAAATATGCTGAAAGAAGAAGGATTTTCTCCTGAGATTATAGATGGGCCCAATGGTTTTTACAGGGTAAGTTCAATGACGTGCAGCGATCTGAATACAGCTTTAATCAAAAAAGACAGCATAGCGAAAAAATTCCCGGGGACCTGGGTTTCAAGGAAGAGATGATTATTTTATCGTACTCCCGTTACTCACTTTATCAGAAGTAGTAACCATTACCAATTTTCCATCCTTGTCCTCCGCCATCAGTATCATCCCTTTCGACTCTATTCCTTTAATCTCGCGGGGTTCAAGGTTGGCTACAATTGATATCTGTTTTCCTACAATAGCTTCCGGTGCATAGTATTCTGCAATACCTGATACAATTGTTCGGGTATCAAGGCCGGTGTCAATCTTTAGTTTAAGTAATTTTGTTGTTTTCGGAACTTTTTCTGCTTCAAGAATCGTTGCAGTTCTGATATCTATTTTTGTGAAGTCATCAAAAGTAATAACAGCTTTTCCAGGGACTGTTTTTGCACCGGCCTCTTCATTGGATTTTTTTGTTGCAATAAGTTTATCTGTCTGCCGGGTAATCTCTTCATCTTCAATCTTGTCAAAGAGCAATCCTGGTTTATTGATAATATGACCTGATGCCAGGAGATCAGAGTTGCCGGCTTTGCTCCATTTCAACTCATTGAAATTGATCCAGCCGCGTAATTTCTCCATTGAGAAAGGCAGAAATGGTTCAAAAACAATTGTCAGGTTTGCAGTTATCTGCAGGGCAATGTTCATTATCGTTTTTACTCGTTCCGGATTAGTTTTAATAACTTTCCATGGCTCAGCATCGGTAAGGTATTTATTGCCAAGTCTTGCAAGGTTCATCGCCTCTTTAAGCGCTTCACGGAACCTGAATGATTCAAGGCTTGTCTCCACATATTCCTTAATCCGGGCCATTTCATTCAAAACGGAATCATCATTTGAATCTGTTTTTCCTCTTCCCGGGACTTTCCCGTCGTAATAATTATTGGTAAGAACAAGAGTCCGGTTGACAAAGTTCCCGAGAATAGCAACAAGTTCGTTGTTATTTCGTGCCTGAAAATCTTTCCAGGTGAAATCATTATCTTTTGTCTCGGGTGCGTTGGCACATAGGGAATATCTCAGAACATCCTGTTTCCCAGGAAAATCTTCAAGGTATTCATGCAGCCATACGGCCCAGTTTCTTGAAGTTGATATTTTGTCGTTTTCGAGATTCAGAAATTCATTGGCAGGAACATTTTCCGGAAGGATATAACTTCCTTCAGCCTTAAGCATGGCAGGGAATATGATACAATGGAATACAATATTGTCTTTCCCAATAAAGTGAACCATTTTTGTCTCTTTATCCTTCCAGTATTTTTCCCAGTCGGGAGTAAGTTCTTTTGTAGCAGAGATATAACCTATAGGAGCATCAAACCACACATAGAGAACTTTACCTTTTGCTCCATCAACAGGTACCGGTATACCCCAGTCGAGGTCGCGGCTGACAGCCCTTGGCTGCAAACCCTGATCTAACCACGATTTACACTGTCCGTATACATTTACTTTCCAGTCCTTATGATCTTCGAGGATCCATTTTTTGAGCCATGGTTCGTATTTGTCGAGAGGGAGATACCAGTGCAGAGTTTCACGCAATACAGGTTTGCTTCCGCTGACAGTTGAGTGTGGATTAATAAGTTCATTGGGGCTGAGCGAAGTTCCGCATTTTTCACACTGGTCGCCATAGGCGTTCTCATTTCCGCAATGAGGGCATGTCCCCATAATATACCTGTCGGCCAGGAAACAACCTGCTTCTTCATCAAAATACTGTTCAGAAGATTTTTCAGTGAATTCACCTTTATTATAAAGTGTAAGGAAAAAATCGGATGCAGTTTCGTAATGTACTTTATTTGATGTGCGTGAATAGATATCGAAAGCAATACCAAAATCTTCAAATGCCTTTTTATTTATTGAGTGATATCTGTCAACAATCTCCTGTGGGGTAACACCTTCTTTGCGTGCCTTAAGAGTAATCGGAACACCGTGTTCGTCGGATCCACAAATTGATATCACGTCCAAACCCTTCATTCTCAGGTACCTGGTATAAATATCGGAAGGTATATATACCCCTGCAAGATGGCCAATATGTATCGGGCCATTGGCATAGGGAAGCGCTGAAGTAACGAGATATCTTTTATAATTCTTCATGATTCTGATAATGAATAATTAGCAGTTTTTAAAACTGCACAAATATAATAATTTACAACTAATCAGTGCCTATAGTCTGGAGTGCCTGAAATGCCTAAAGTATTTATTTTTGCATTCCGGATAATAATTAATTCATCCTTATAACAACATTTTTGATTTAACATGATTAATTCTATAAATTTGAACTTTAGGCACTCTTAACTATTATTTATATGGCTGCAAATAAAATACAACCTGCATATCTGAAACCCGGCGATGAGGTAGCAATAATATCACCTTCATTTAGCATTGAAGAGAAGAAAGTGGTTGAGGCTGTGACCTTTCTTAAAAAATGGGGATTGAGAGTACGTGTTGGGAAAAATGCCCTGAAAAATAACGGTCCCTTTGCCGGAAGCGATGAGGATCGCTTATCTGATCTTCAGGAGATGACGGATGATCCTGAAATTAAGGCTGTTTTCTGTTCACGGGGGGGCTATGGCGTTTCAAAGATTATCAGCAAAGTTGATTTCTCAGCCTTGAAGAAAAATCCAAAATGGTATATTGGGTTCAGCGATATAACCGTTTTACATTTGTGGTTAAGTGAAGTTTGCGAAATTATGTCAGTTCATGGAGATATGCCTCTTAACTTTAATAATCATGAAAAGACCCGGAGTACTTTCAGATCATTGCAGCAGGCATTATTCGGAAATTTTCAGCCAATTAAATGGAAGGGCTCCTTTTTTAAGGCCGGAAATGTGGCCGGTGAAATGACAGGAGGGAACCTTTCACTGATATATAGTCTGATTGGAACACCGGCAGAGCCGGCAACAAAAGGAAAGATATTGTTCATTGAGGAGGTGGGAGAGTATTATTATCACATCGACAGGATGATGACCTCGCTTAAGCTTGCCGGGAAACTGGAAGGTTTATCTGCATTGGTAGTTGGTGGAATGAATAAGATTGAGGAGGCAAAGATTCCCTGGGGGAAGGGCATTGAAGAGACTATTTTTGGGATCGTAAGTGAATATGATTATCCTGTTTTTTTTAACTTTCCGGCCGGGCATATTGCTGATAACCGGGCATTCTATATCGGCAAGCAGGCAAATATTGAATTAAAAGGCAAAAAGGCTATACTCACATTCTTCTGATAATCAGAATGCCGAAATAAGAAGATCGAGGTCTTTTGAGATTATTCCGAACTTCTGTCCCAATGTTTCATTTGTGAGCATCCCATTATATAAATAGGCTCCGTTGCGTACACCCCGATCATTCTTCAGCAATTGGGTTATTCCACCGGCATCAGCCATACTCTGAAGCAAAGGTGTGAAAATATTGCTGAGTGCGATGGATGCTGTCCGTGCAACACGCGACGGAAGATTCCATGCTGAAAAATGGATAACGCCATGTTTCTCATAAACAGGATCATGCAGGGCACGACATTCAGTTGTTTCGATGCAACCACCACGGTCGATACTCAGGTCTATTACTACAGCTCCCTTTTTCATTTTACGTATCATATCCTCTGTTATGTAATACCAGGGGCGGAGATCTTCAAGTTCTATAGCGCCAATTAGCACATCGGCTGATTTAAGAGCTTTTATTAAAACCTGGGGATGGAAGACAGATGTCTGAAGTCGCTGACCGAGCAGACTCTGAAATCTTCTTAACTTGTGGAGCGAATTGTCGAATATTTTAACCGTAGATCCAAGCCCGATTGCTGCTCTTGCAGCATATTCACCTGCAGTATTTGCTCCAATAATGACAACCTCCGTTGGAGTAACACCTGTAACTCCACCAAGCATCACTCCCTTACCTCCGTGCATATTACTAAGGTATTCTGAAGCAACAAGAAGAGATGTTATACCACATATTTCGCTCATCGACTCTATCACGGGCATTACCCCGTTGTTGTCGCGGATCTTTTCAAATGCAATTGCAGTAACTTTTTTCCTGATGAGCTTCCCCAGGATTTCTTCATTAAGCTTAAGGACATTAAGATACGACATAACTACCTGATTACCTTTAAGATAATCGATGTCTTTCTCTGAAAAAGGGGCAACCTTGATTACTGCATCAGCACTGTAAACCATTGCAGGAGAGTCGCTTATAATAGCTCCGTTTTCACTGTAGTCTTTATCTGAATAATTGGCCCCAAGCCCGGCGCCTTTCTGAATAAAAACCTCATTGTCACTTTCAACAAGCAGATTAACTGCCTCAGGAGTCAGAGCCACTCTTTTCTCATCGTCTTTATTGTCACTGGGGATACCGATTGAAATTCTCCGGTTCTTAACAGCAGTTTCCAGGTGTTCTTCTTTTGGCATGAAAGCTGTATTGCCAAAACTGACTTTCCCGCTATTACCTTTGTCGTTCATCATTAGAAAGGGGTTAATTCTTCAAAGATAAAAAATTTGTGATACAGCGCAAAATCAGATATTGTTATGATATCGAAAGGGTTCGTTGCTCATTATTATCAACTGTAATTCTGACAATCACCGTTTCGGGAGGAAGAATTTCTTCAACAAGTTCGGGCCACTCCATAAAACAGTATGAATCACCTGACAGGTACTCCTCAACACCAAAGTCAAACACCTCTTCCTGTTTTTTTATTCTGTAGAAATCAATATGATATAAAGCTTCTCCTTTCAAAGTCCTGTATTCATTTACCAGCGTGAAGGTAGGGCTGCTGACAATATCTACAGCACCCAAAACTTTGCAGATGGCTTTGATAATTGTTGTTTTGCCCGCACCCATTGACCCGTAGAAGGCAAATAGTTTATTATCTCCGGTATGTTTCAGAAGTTGTTTTGCAGCTCCAGCCAGATGCCTTTTATCCTTTATTAATATCTTCATCGGGATTAAAAAACTATTTCTTATACAGGTTCAAGACAGGCAACAGGTAACATTATCTCCTGCATTGAAATTCCTCCATGCTGAAAAGTATCCTTGTAATAACCGACATAATAATTATAATTGTTCTGATATACAAGATAGTCTTTGTTTAGAGCAAAGATATATCTTGAACTTAAATTAGTTTTTGGAAGCATTGCTTTTTCCGGATTTATCAACTCAAATACTTTCTTTGGATCGTAATCGAGGTTTCTGCCCATTTTATACCTGAGGTTTGATGATGTTTTTCTGTCGCCGATTATTTTTACCGGATTCTGCACCCTTATTGTACCATGGTCGGTACTGAAAATAACCTTAACAGGATGTGATGCAAGTGTTTTCAGTAATTCGAACAACGACGAATGCACAAACCAGGAACGGGTCAGACTCCGGTAGGCAGACTCATCATTAGCAAGGTCACGGATCACCCCGATCTCGGTTCTCGCGTGTGAAAGCATATCTACAAAATTAAAAACAAGAATATTAATATCATTTTCAAGCATCGACCTGACCTTATCATTTACCTTTCTCCCTTCGTGGCTGCTACTGATTTTATTATACGACCATTTGTATTTTAATCCTTTACGGGTTAATTGGCTCTTAAATAATTCTTCTTCGAATTTGTTTTTACCTTCCTCCTCATCATCATTTATCCAGAACTCCGGCATGGTTTCAGCAATTGCGGATGGCATCAATCCTGCGAAAATTGAGTTCCGGCTGAATTGTGTTGCAGTAGGTAAAATGCTAAAATAAAGATCCTCTTCAATAATCCTGAACAGACCGGCCATCTCGCCGGAAATAGTTTTCCACTGGTCGTACCTCATATTATCGATAAGGATAAAGAAGAGAGGTTTGTGTTCCTGTACGTGCGGGAATATTTTTTTCGAAAAGAGACCTGGGGAGAGCAAAGGGTTATTCTTGTTTTCAGGATTAAGCCAACCGGTGTAATTCTTAATCATGAATTTTGAAAATGAATTGTTGGCTTCGTTCTCCTGCATTTTCAGGATCTCTGCCATACCGGGATCAGTCGACTTTTCAAGTTCTGATTCCCAGAATACAATCTTCTTGTACAAATCTGTCCAGTCGCTATAGGTTGACGCGGATGAAATCATGTTGCTGATGCGGCTGAATTCCTGTCTGTAATCGGTTGTTGTTTTTTCAGTTATAAGTCGTCGCTGGTCGAGTATCTTTTTTATTGCCAGAAGTACCTGTTTTGGCTTTACGGGTTTAATCAGATAATCGGCTATTTCCGATCCGATAGCAGCCTCCATTAACTCTTCTTCATCGCTTTTTGTTATCATCACAACAGGGATATCTGTCCTTACCTCTTTTATAAGCCTGAGTGTCTCAATTCCGCCTAACCCCGGCATGTTTTCATCAAGAAAAATAAGATCGTATCGATTCTGTCTGACGAGGTCAATTGTATCGTTGCCATTTGAGCAGGTATCGATCTCATAACCTTTTTCCTCAAGAAAAAAAATGTGAGGTTTCAGAACCTCAACTTCATCGTCAGTCCAGAGTATTCTTATTTTTCTCATTTTAAATAATTATCCATGAAAAAAAGCTGATAACGGCCGGGATTTTTATCCTTGTTAAGTACTTTAAGATTATCATTACTTATAATAAAATCCATAATCTTTGTACCTGAAGAATTTCTTACAAACTTTTCAGTACTGAAAGCATGGTAATAATCTAATGTCTGGGCATAATCTGAAAAGCCCGAAACAGTTATCATTATATATTTATTATCAACAAGCATACCTTCTGTTCTGAAATTATAATTTGTAAAATTATCAATGTTATAGCTGATGACATCAAAAGTTGCCTGGTTGATATTGAATGCAGGATCTGTAATAATCAATGCAAAAACATGATTTACAGATGTATCCGCAATATATAGTTCCGCCGCAATTTCTTTATCTTCTTCAATTTTCAGTTCAGGAATTTTCTGGTTAAGGAATGCAATTATTTCTTCTGCCTTCTTACTTTCAGCTGATTCGGGCCACATTTTAATGAGGCTGTTAAGTTCTTGCTTAAAGCTTCTTTCATCACTTATCCTGGCAACAGAATAAGCACGAAGAAGCTGGAATTTGGGTGCAAGAAGATCCTGCGGGTATTTTTTTAAAGCATCATCGCAGAGCGAAATTGCATCGTTAAATTTTTCACCGATATATGTATTGTATGCCTTTCCGTAAGTTATTTCAACCATTTTCAGATCGGCCATCTTTTTTTCGTAATAGGTGGGATCTGACAGAATTCTGGCAAACTCGCTATCGGGGTACTTTTCGAGTAACCGTTGCCTGTAAGCTTCAGATTTTGAGTTATTCTTTTCTTTATTGACCGTATACAGGTTGTATAATGCTTCAGGAACGAGTTCGCTGTCCGGGGAACGGCTAATAAGTAACTCAAATGTTTCAGTTGCTCTTGCCTGGTCAAATATTTTTTCGGAGTATGCTTTTCCGGCATTCAGCAGTGCATTGGCTATCTTTTCGTTGGAAGCAATAATTAAAGAATCAGTTAATGGCAGGTTCTTAAGGTAAAATTCAGGTTTTTTGTAATCGAGTATCGCTGCTGCAGTATCAGAACCGTTTTGTGAAGCCTCATTACCGCTAACTGAAACCTGCGACATATTTACTTTTGCTTTGTTCGACCTTCTCCAGTTGTCTTCAAGTTTTCTGTCACCCCACCGTCTGCGGAATTCGGTCCGGCCAAAAGTGAGAGCTGCCTGATTATAGAAATACCATTTGCCTTCCTGATCAATATTCCCCTGAGAACGTCTCTCATTCTCATAATATTGTCCAAGATTATATCTGTCGGAGTTTCCTGAAGTTTTTCCTTCACTTTCATCTTTAATGATTTTAGCTATTATTGATGAAATCAAAGCATTCCTTTCAGGTTCAGTCATCGATGCCACCCTTTGCAGGCTGTCTTCACGCTGAATAATTGTCAATTGAGAAACAACAGCATTCAGACTTTGTGATTTAGTTTTTAATGTCTTGTAATCAGGATTTTTCTGGTCAAGGAAAAAGACGACGCTATCATAGTACTTCCCGGCTTTCATATAATCGGGTTTTTCATAGTAATAACCGGCAAGGGCAAGGTAGGACCTCCCTTTCTGATTTTGATTCCGGGAAGTAGTGGTTGCTGATTTTCTGAAGAATTCCAGGGCCTCTGTCTCGTTTCCCTCTCTCATCGACAAATTTCCCAGGGCAAAGTAAATCTGATCCTGAAAATCCTTATTCTTGGAATCTTTCAGCATTTTTTCAAGCTCTCTCCTGATTTCACGAGGATTTCCGGAGTTAATATCAAAAACTCCGGCAATGTTTATCGTGGCATTAAATTCAACATCATAAGGAGGGTTCATCTTAACAACTTCGAGATAAAGAGATGTTGCCCTGGCTCCATCCCCTGTTTGCTCAAATAACTGTGCCAAAAGGTAGGTTAACCTGTACTTGTTCCTTTTTCCCGAAGCCATTTCAATTGATTTACCGAGAGGGTCTATTGCTTCAGAATATTTTTTTTGTTTGATGAAGAGATCTGCCAGTGTTGTATAGTACATTGATTTAAAAGATCTTGTGAAATCAGCAGTAGTATCAAGCTCATTAATTAATCTTAATGATTCATTATAGTTGCCGGTCTCATTATATATTCTTGCCAGCCATATAACAGCTTCTGTTTTTATTGCAGGATCGTTTGCCCCGGCTATGCAGTAATTGAATATAGAGGTCGCCTCATTAAACTCATGCTTATATAAACGTGCTTTACCGATGAGCAGATAACTGTCATCAACCCACACATTATATTCTTTATTTTCAAGTAGTTCCTTATCTTTTTCGGAGGGTTGACGTTTTTCTTTTGTTTCAGGCTTTGCAGTAATTGATTTTAAGGAAATTAATTTTGAGGCCTTCTGTATTGCTCTTTCCATGTCGGAGGAGCAGAGGGAAACGGTAGAAGGATCACTGAATTCAAACACCTTAAGCAATTCTGCATAGTCATCCTGATAGCCATTGGTTATTTTAACCAGACCTGCTTTAAAGCTCTCATAACCATTAAAATAGATGTTATATCTGGCAGTCATGCTATGATAAAACCTTGTAGCGTCCGTGTTTTTTTCAACCGAACAGTATGTCAGGATCAGGTATAATCCCAATAACACCAGATATTTATATGATGTTTTGTGTGGAGCCAATAAATGACTTTTAATACTATAACTGACTAAATTTGTGTATAGTATTTCAAAGGTAAATAAAATTGAGTTGATATGCTTTTTCAGGCTGAAATAACTCTCTTTATTTCGGGAACTTCCTTCATAATAGCCTGCTCAACTCCGGCTTTTAAGGTCTGCATACTGTAAGGGCAGCCATGACATGCCCCCGTTAGTTTTACCTTAACAGTCATATCGTCAGTTACATCTATAAGGTCAATATCTCCTCCGTCGGACTGAAGATAAGGTCTGACTCTTTCTAATGCTTTCAAAACGCGGTCTTTAATACTTTTTATTTCTGTCATATCTTTTGGAAATTTATTTAGTTATCTGAAGTTTAACCGTTGGTCTTTTATCTTTGTTTCTTTTATTTACTCTTTCGATCAGCTCCCCGGCCAATGCCATAAATGCATTTCCTGTTAAAGAATCTCCGAGCGCCACAGGTTGACCATTATCACTTCCCTCACATATACTCTGAACCAGGGGAATCTGGCCAAGAAGAGGGACTTTCATTTTTTCAGCAAGTTTTTTGCCTCCTTCTTTCCCAAAAATGTAGTATTTGTTTTCCGGAAGTTCTTCAGGAGTAAACCACGACATGTTTTCGACCAGGCCCAGTACCGGGACATCAATTTTATCGCTCCGGAACATTGAGATTCCTTTAACAGCATCGGCAAGAGCTACTTCCTGCGGAGTACTTACAACAATTGCTCCGGTAACAGGAACCTCCTGCACCAGTGTCAGATGAATATCGCTTGTGCCGGGAGGGAGATCTACAAGAAGATAATCGAGAACCCCCCATTCACCCTGGGTTATAAGCTGCTTAAGAAAATTTGAAGCCATTGGTCCTCTCCATATAACTGCATCTGCCGGATCAACAAAAAAACCTGTTGAAAGAACCCTGACTCCATATTTTGTTAATGGAATAATATAATCAACATTATTTTCCCTTCTTACTTCAGGCCTGTATTTTTCGGCATCGAACATTTTGGGAACAGATGGTCCGAAGACGTCAGCATCTAAAAGCCCGACATTATAGCCCTTTCGTGCAAGGGAGATAGACAGGTTTACAGCGATTGTTGTTTTTCCCACACCTCCCTTTCCCGAAGCGACAGCAATTATATTTGTGACTCCGGGTAAAATTTCACGTTGTTTTTCCTGTTGTTTTCCAACCATGACCTTTGGCTGAACTTTTATTTCATTAATAACAGCATCGGATCCGAGAACATCTTTTATTGTTCGTACAATTGTGCTTTTAATTGATGTGATGAATGGGTCGTTTGATTTCTCAGGTGTAATAGTAAGAGAGATCCCGTTTTCACTAGATTCAATTTCCGAAATCATCCCAAGGGTAACAATGTCTTTTCCTTTTTCGGGATGGATGATTTTGGAAAGAGCCTTTAAAATCTGTTCTTTGGAAAACATTACAATACAATTTTTTATCCAGTGAATGTTAGCGCGGATTTGTAATCCGTGCCAGCTCAAACCTGTTATTTTTATTTAATTTAAATATAAACAAGGTGCAATTTTACCAAATATTTGGCAGACGACAAAATATCTACTTCAGTTCTGTAAGGGGATCCCAGAATTTTTCCCTGAAATTGATAATCCGGTCATCCTCAATAATGATACCTTCATTTTCGAGAAGTTGTTTCATGGTTGAGGAATTGCCGAAATGATGTTTCCCTGTAAGAAGGCCATTGCGGTTGACTACCCGGTGGGCAGGAATAAAATCAGGGTTGTTGTGGCATACGTTAAGAGCCCACCCTACCATACGGGCTGATCTGCCGGTACCCAGAAAGAGGGCAATAGCACCATAAGATGTTATCCTTCCGTAAGGTATAAGTTTTGTGACTTCATATACCTTTGAGAAAAAATCGATATTAACTTTTTGATTTCCGGGAGGCATCTTCGATAATCTTTTCTTTATCCAGTCTGAAAGAGAGGTAGTTGATTTTTAGTCCCTCATTCAGGAATATTTTTTCATAATGAGTTCTTATTGAAAGAATATCGTCTGAAATATTTTCCGAATAGAGGTCATTCGTGGAAACGATCAGATCAAGACTGTTGTCTGAAACGACTTTTTTCGAATAGTTATATAGCTCAATGTTATCAGTTTTAAGATGAACTATTCCCCGGTTTTTCAGGAAAAGACGATAGACATTCAGGAACCTGGGGGAAATAAGTCTCTTACTTGAGTTTCTTCCTCCCGGATGGGGGTCTGGAAAGGTGATCCATATCTCATCAATCTCATCTGTGGAGAAGAACGAATTAATAAACTCAATTCTCATACGGAGGAAGGCAACATTGGGTAGCTTCTGTTCGTTAGCTGTTTTGGCTCCCCGCCACATGCGGGCTCCCTTTATATCAATGCCGATATAATTGTTGCCAGGAAACCTGGAAGCCAGTCCGATTGTATATTCTCCTTTGCCACATCCCAGCTCAAGAATAACAGGATTTTCATTTTTGAAGATCTCTTTATTCCATCTGCCTTTTACAGGGTGATCTTTTGCGAATACATCTCCGATTTCGGGCTGGATAACATTATCGAATGATCCAAACTCAGTCCATCTGGCCAGTTTATTCTTTCCCACCTACGAAGAATTATTTGCTGATTTTTTCTATTCTCAACCCAAAATCATAAACACCTTTAAGATTTTCAATACGCATACCATGCTGAATTTTAAACTGGTATGTGCCTTTTACAGGGAAGTATACATTTGATTTATATGGGAGATTAAGCTCGTGTATGTCGCCGAATCCTTTACCGTACCATTTTCCATTCTCATCCGCAAGATTATATTGAAGAGTATCTGTTATGCTTGTTCCATCGGGAGAGGATGTAGTTACGAAAAGATAGATATTGCGAAAGGGGTACGACGAACCGGTTCTGATCGTAAAAAAGATATTATTACTGTTAACAGTATCAGTAATGGGAATTTTGAAGGCGGAAATATCCAACAATCTCCAGGTTTTTTCGGGCATCACCAGTGAATCGGTAAACACAATATTACTGCTGCAGGATGACAGCAATATTAAGTATGTCAATATTAAAACGAATGAATATCTATTTATTCCTTTTATCATTGAATCTTCTGTTTTTTCTTTTGTTTGGATACCTGCTATGCTGACTTTTGTTGTCAAGTGGATCGAACCTGGTAAGGCTGTTATTCTTTAGAAGGTCCTGAGAAACAGGAGCAGAATCCCACTTTTCATCAATAAGCTGAAGCTTGTCGACTTTTTTCCCTTTTCTGTTAATAGCCTGTATCTCCCTTACCCTTTGAACCGGCAGAGCAATAAGGTTGGCTGTGGAATGAGGATCGGTTGAATACCAGAAAAGACCTTTATGGACTTCCATCTTCTGGAACCAGGCAGTACAGTCGAGTGCTTCAAGCGGAATATCTTTTGGTGGGAATGACCTCTGTGCATCAACATAGCAATCGAGTTCAAAATTCAGGCAACATTTTAGTTTACTGCATTGTCCGGCGAGTTTCTGCGGGTTCAGCGATAACTCCTGGTATTTTGCATGAGTTGTTGTAATTGAGATAAAATTTGTGATATAGGT
The DNA here is from genome assembly GCA_026391555.1 of Bacteroidia bacterium. Lineage (GTDB taxonomy): Bacteria > Bacteroidota > Bacteroidia > Bacteroidales > VadinHA17 > LD21. The sequence continues at coordinate 64,830 of JAPLEB010000058.1, forward strand.
AGAACAGCACAGTTCTCTTCCACATGAACCAATCCCTCCAATCCTTCCTGCTTCCTGGCGCGCACCAATCTGGCGCATCTCTATCCTTACCCTGAATTCATCGGCAAGAACTTTAATAAGCTGGCGGAAATCCACTCTTTCAACTGCAATGTAAAAGAAGATAGCCTTTGTTTTATCTCCCTGATATTCAACATCCCCGATTTTCATATTAAGTCTGAGTTCTTCAGAAATCTTTCTGGAACGAAGCATAGTTGGTGTCTCGAGTTTTTTTGCTTCTTCCCACTTCTGAATGTCGGCAGCTTTGGCTTTGCGATACACTTTTTTCAGGTCATCGGGAGATGGCAGTGTTTTAGGTTTTTTCAGTTGTTCATCAATCAAATGTCCAACCATCGATACTCTCCCGATATCATGTCCGGGGGAGGCCTCTACTGCAACAACATCACCGATCTCAAGCCTGAGGCCATTAATATTTCTGAAAAATCCTTTTCGTGTGTTCTTGAAGCGGATTTCTACAATATCATTCTCATTTGGAACGTCGGGCAGGTCTTTAAGCCAGTTGAAAGAATCAAGTTTATTATACCCGGGTTTATATGTTATATCAGGCATCCGGATATCTTCCCAGGATTGCCCCTGAATATCTTCATTATCTGTCATAAAACTTTTATACTAATGAAATTATCAGCAAAAGTAGTGAAAAAATGCATCAATTTCAACATTTGGTGTTACGATCAGCGAATGAGCCTGGTAACTTTTAATGCAAGGTCAAGGAAGATTATTTTTGCATTACCGTTTGCTTCAATATGCGAATAGCCCAGGTTAAACTCTTCCGTAAGCGGATAGATATTATTCTGGTTGATGGAAGGGTGAAATTTTCCGGAGAAATTTGCTTCTTCACCTGTAAGGAATACCAGTCTGTTTTTCATCTGATCGAGTGACAGCATCAGGTTTTCCCGGAGAATCCTCAAAGAAAAAGAGATAAAATTCTTCTGAGCTTCCCTTCCTGTTGTGGCAATCTCCTCCGACCAACTAATGATAGAAATTATGTCGCGTTTCCAGGCAAATCTCATCAGACTTTTGAAACGGTCAAGGTTTGCCATGGAAGAGTCTTCATTTTCGCAAAGGTCTATAGCTCTTATAATATTGCCATTTGAAACACGCGAAATATCGATAGCTTTGTCCGAGGCTATATTAAACCGCCGGGTAAGATATTTTTCAATATCATGACTGCTGAAGGATGGTATTTTTACAAGCTGGCATCTCGAAAGTATTGTAGGAATAACCTTATCGGGCTCTTCAGAAACGAGTAGAAAGAGTGTTTTATCGGGAGGTTCCTCAATCATTTTCAACAGCTTGTTTGCTGTTGCCTGATGCATTTTTTCAGGAAGCCAGAGGATCATTATTTTAAAATCAGATTCAAAAGTTTTCAGACTTAACTTTTTTATTATCTCAGATGCTTCGGAAGCAAATATCATCCCCTGGGCATTACCAACCTCTATAGAATCGAGCCATTTATTAATAGTAAAATATGGAGACTTTTGTACAAATTCTCTCCATTCTACTAAATAATTATCACTTACAGGGTCAGAAAATTTCTTTGATTTTATTACTGGAAAGACGAAGTGCAGATCGGGATGTATCATTTTATCGTACTTCACGCACGACTTGCAAATACTGCATGAGTCATGTTCAGTTCGGTTCTCACAATTTATATACCTGGCATAAGCAAGTGCAAGTGCCATACTACCGCAACCTTCAGGACCGGCAAATAGCTGGGCATGGCTTACTCTTTCTTCCTTAACAGATCTTAGAAGCTTTCCAATAATCTCTTTTTGACCCGGTATCTGTGCGAAATTCATCTTCAAATTTAATCAATCTTTTTGCATGAAAAACATTTTAATGCGTTGTTGTGTTCAGCGCAGAGGTGAAAACTTTGAAGCTATTTTAATTATGACAATAAGTTGCTTTATTACAAATGAATATTTCCAAAAAAAATGTAGGTTTGTAAAAGAAAAATTCTTCAATTAATTAAAAATATATGATCTATGAAAATGATTCAGGACTTTAACTTCAAAGGGAAGAAAGTAATAGTCAGGGTCGATTTCAATGTGCCCCTCGACAAAAAAACTTTTACAGTGACCGATGATACCCGCATAAGGGGAGCATTGCTGACAATCAATAAGATACTTAATGATGGTGGTTGCCTGATTCTTATGTCTCATCTCGGAAGACCTGAGGGACGTATGGAAAAATATTCACTAAAACCTGTTCTTTCGGTTCTTGAAAAACTTCTGGGTAAAAAAGTACTTTTTGCCGATGATTGTCTTGGAGAATCTGCTGTTAAAATGTCTGCAGCGCTGAAACATGGTGAGATTTTACTTCTCGAGAATGTTCGTTTTTATCCTGAAGAGGAAGGGAAACCCATTCTGCCTGAGACAGCAACAGATGAGGAGAAGAAAACTGCAAAAGCTGAGATGAAGGTTAAACAGAAAGAGATGGCAAAAAAGTTGGCTGGCTATGCAGGAATATATGTCAATGATGCATTCGGAACTGCCCACAGGGCTCATGCCACTACTGCCGTGATGGCCGATTATTTCCCGAAAGACAAGATCATGTTCGGGTATCTCATTAACAGTGAGCTTGCTGCCATGGATAAGGTGTTAAATAATTCACAGAGGCCCTTTACTGCCATAATGGGAGGAGCAAAAGTATCAGATAAGATTATGCTTATTGAAAACCTGCTTAACAGGGTTGATAATCTGATTATCGGAGGAGGTATGACCTATACTTTTATAAAAGCAATGGGTGGAAAGATCGGCAAATCGCTTTGTGAAGAGGATAAGCTTGATCTGGCTTTGAAACTTATTGAAAAGGCTAAAGAAAAGAAAGTTAACCTTTATCTTCCCGTTGACAGCCTGAATGCCGATAAGTTTGATAATGAAGCTAACACATCTGTTACAGCCGTTGATGCAGTAGAAGATGGATGGCTTGGGCTGGATATTGCAGAAAAATCCATTAAGTTATTTTCTTCAGTTATTGAAAATTCAAAAACAATTCTGTGGAACGGACCGATGGGTGTGTTCGAGATGGAAAAATTTTCAAAGGGCACAACTGCTGTAGCTAAAGCCATAGCTGCCTCTACATCAAAAGGAGCCTTTAGTCTTATTGGGGGAGGTGACTCTGTAGCTGCAATAAACAAAAACGGGCTTGCCGATAAAGTCAGCTATGTTTCTACAGGAGGAGGCGCGATGCTTGAGTATATGGAAGGGAAAAAACTGCCGGGGATTACTGCTATTCGTGGATGATAACACAAATATTTCTGTCAGATTCAGAATAATATTCCGTTCACTAAATTACAGGAATTACAGGCTGTTTTTCAGTGGGCAAAGCATTTCGTTGATTGGAACATGGATGCAACGTCTTGCCATGCCCTGGCTTGTATACTATATGACAGGATCAGTTCTCCTCCTTGGAGTTGTCGGATTTGCCGGTCAGATACCAACTTTTTTACTGGCACCTATTGCAGGAGTCCTGACAGACCGGTGGAGCAGATACCGCGTTTTGCTTGTTACACAGATTATTTCGATGATACAGGCCTTTGTCCTTGCCTGGCACTATACTCACAGGTGGTATCGCCTGTATTATAGGAGCGCTGTTCTTTTTTAGGAAACTACCTGAATTGAAATTAGTAGTCCGTCCGATTTATGTCAAAATGGGCATCATTCCAGAAGTGGCAACAGGTATTCAGAGTGCATCAGAACCTGATGTTCAATCCATTGAATTAAGATGAGTGTTATTTTCAGACATATTGAAAAAAAAGACAATGAGGCGATAGCCGATCTTATACGTACAGTCTTCAGGGAATTTAAAATAGACAAGCCCGGGACTGTATATTTCGACCCAACTACGGATGATCTTTATAAATTGTTTCAGAAAGCAGGCTCCATCTACTGGATTGCAGAAGAAGACAGTAAAATAATCGGAGGCTGTGGAATTTATCCAACACAGGGATTGCCACAGGAGTGTGCAGAATTGGTGAAGTTATACCTCTTAGCCTCACAAAGAGGTAAAGGTGTCGGCAGGATGCTGATTGAAAAAAGTTTTGAATCAGCCAGAAGTCTTGATTATAAGCAGTTATATCTGGAATCCCTGCCGGAACTTGGGAAAGCAATAAGTTTGTATGAAAAGGCAGGATTTAAATTTTTGCAAGATACAATGGGTAATTCAGGCCATTTCGGTTGTAATATCTGGATGATTAAGTATCTGTAATAAAAACTTCTCAAAATATATGATGGAACTGATTCCATTCGTTTTAATTAAATTTGTTGATTCATATTGATTTTTTCAATACTTTCATGGCCGAATTCTTTTGGAACATAATTGATTGCAAATTAGCGCTTAGAACATGAAAAAAATATTTATTATTACTGGTGTTGTTGTCGCAATAATAGCATTGATCGTCTTTAACAAACTGACCTCAAAGAATAACATTGTCAATTCTTATGCAGAGGTTAAAAAAGGTATTTTTGAAATAACTGTAACAAATTCCGGTGAATTAATAGCCGAAAAATCACTTGATATCAAAGGACCCGAGATTGGACAAGGTACTGATAAAGGTCAAGATAAAGGTCAAGTTAAAGGTCAAGACAGAGGTTCCGGTCAACATGGTTCTCAATCCAGCAGCAAGGGTGGCGATATGCATGCAATGGATCTGAAGATACAGGACATTGTGCCGGAAGGCACAATAGTTAATGAGGGTGATTATATTGCCCAACTCGACAGATCATCTTATGACAACACCCTGAAGGATGAGCTTGATAATCTTACTACGCGGCAGACAAATGTGGATATGAAATTACTTGATACTGCAGTTGTACTTACTAATATGAGAGATGATATCAAGAATCAAACATACGTGGTGGAAGAGGCTGCTATTAACCTTGAGCAATCAAAATTTGAACCTCCGGCAACCATACGGAAGGCAGAGACAAGTCTGGATAAAGCAAAACGGACACTCGAACAGAAAAAAAGGAGTTATGCCCTGAGTGTGGCCCAAAACATGACAGATTTAGAACATCAGAAGATTCACCTTTCCAGACAATCGAGATTGGTGAATGATCTTCAGGACTTTTTAGCAAAGTTTACTATAACCGCACCTTCTTCCGGTATGGTTATCTATAAAAAAGAGAGGAATGGAGTTAAAAGAAAAGCCGGATCATCGGTTAATCCTTTTGATAGGGTTATTGCAACCCTGCCTGATCTTTCATCTATGATTTCCAAAGTCTATGTTAATGAAATCGAAATAAGTAAAGTTAAAGCCGGTCAAAAAGTTAACATTAAAGTAGATGCTTTTCCTGAAAAGGCATTTAATGGTACTGTATTTAGTATCGCTAATATCGGTGAGCAGTTACCAAATTCCGATTCAAAAATGTTTGAAGTACAAGTTAAAGTTGATGGTTCTGATCCATCACTCAGACCTACAATGACAACCGGTAACAAGATAATTATTCAAACCTTTAATGATGCCGTTTTTATCCCGACTGAATGTGTGCAGACCGGAGCTGACAGTATTCCGTTTGTCTATGAAAAAAATAGAACTAAACAGGTTGTTATACTTGGTGAATCGAACGAAAAAAATGTGATCGTTAAGCAGGGGCTTGAACCCGGTACTACCATTTACCTTACTCAACCTGAAGAACCTGAGAAATTCAGGCTGGTTGGGGAAAACCTTATACCCATTATAAAAAAACATAAATAAATGTCAGTGTTGTTCTTTTATTCTCAGGCCGGTTGGAAATTTAATTCAGATTCTTTTAGTTAGAAAGTTATTTGTTGCTAATTAGTTGAATGATAATAAAAATCTGGTTTTTAATACTGAATTTTTCACTTATATATGTCCTCCCGGGCTATTCGGGGAATAAAATACTAAGATCAGCAACTATAAGTGGTTTTGTCCGGGATGCTAAGAACGGAGAAACATTAAACGGCGCTGTTATTTATCCGAAGGAAAAACCAACTGTAGGCATTACTTCCAATTCCTATGGATATTTTTCCCTCACACTTCCGACAGGTAATTATACAATCATCGTTCAATACCTCGGGTACAAAACCAAAACCATTTCACTGGAATTAAAAGAAAATGTGAAGGTTACTGTTGACATGGAGGAAGAATCGATCGCCTTAAAAGAGGTTACAATTACCGGTGAAAGAAGTAACAATAATGTGGTTTCAGGTGAGTTGATATCAAAAATATATGTTAAAGAAATTCAAAACATTCCGGTTATTCTTGGCGAAAGGGATATTTTTAAAACCATTCAGTTGTTGCCCGGAGTATCGCCGGCCGGAGAGGGAAATGCAGGTTTTTATGTTCGCGGCGGGGGCGTTGACCAGAACCTTATCCTGCTCGATGAAGCCCCGGTATATAATCCTTCTCATTTATTAGGGTTCTTTTCAACATTCAATTCCGATGCTATAAAAGATATTACATTATACAAGGGTGGTTTCCCAGCCGAATATGGAGGGCGCCTGTCGTCGGTGGTAGATATTAAAATGAATGAAGGCAACAATAAAGAATATCATGTATCCGGAGGTATCGGAATTATCGCTTCGCGCTTAGCGGTTGAGGGGCCTATCCTGAAGAACAAAGGTTCTTTCATGATTGCGGCCCGCAGGACTTATGCCGACCTTTTCCTCAAACTTCTTCCTGGTACCGGGGCCGATTCCACAGCAAGTAAAACTACCCTTTATTTCTACGATGTAAACATGAAAGCCAATTACCGGTTTACAAGCAAAGACCGGTTATATTTTTCATGTTACCTCGGCAGGGACAATTTCAACCTTGGCGGTTCATTGGGTTTGAATTGGGGAAATATCACTGCAACAACCAGGTGGAACCATATTATCAGCGATAAAGTTTTTTCAAACACTTCATTAATCTTCAACCGGTACAGCTATAATTTTAATGTGGCTGTCGGCAATAAGACCATGAATGTAATATCAGAAATTCAGGACTGGAACCTGAAAGAGGACCTTTATTATTATTTGAATTCAAACAATACAATTAAGTTTGGTTTCAATTTCATTTATCATACTTTCGTTCCCAGCAAGGTGGATAGTACAGTTTTTTTCCGCGTCAAATCTATGGATAACAGGTACGCGCTGGAAAATGCACTTTACCTTTCAAACGAACAAACCATTACAAAACATCTTAAGGCAACCTATGGATTGCGCTATTCGCTTTTCAATTCAATCGGACCGGGTACAGTTTACACTTACGATGATGTATCGGATGTTGTGGATTCAGCAACATATCCTAAAGGGAAAATATTCAACACATATGGAGGATTTGAGCCAAGGCTTCTCGTGAATTATATCATCAATGACTCAACCTCGGTCAAAGCTTCATACGCACGTACCCGCCAGTACATTCATCTGTTATCGAACACAACTTCAACTACCCCTTTTGATCTTTGGGTCCCGGGCAATATTAATATTCTCCCGGAAATTGCAGATCAGTATACCCTGGGTTATTTCAGGAATTTTTCAAATAACATGTTTGAGACATCTGTGGAAGTATATTATAAGACCCTGCAAAACCAGATCGATTATCGAAACGGGGCCAATCTTATCCTGAATAACAAAGTGGAATCTCAGTTGGTATTTGGGAAAGGATGGGGATATGGCGCTGAATTTCTGATCCGCAAAAAATATGGGAAACTGACCGGTTGGATAAGTTACACCTTATCGAAAACCAATAGGCAGTTCAAGGATATCAACGAGGGTAGTCCGTTCCTGGCAAAACAAGACAGACCACATAACATAGCCATTGTAGGTATGTACGAATTGAACCCGCGACTGACTTTTTCAGCCACCTGGATATATATCAGCGGAAATGTTGTAACATTTCCAAGCGGACGTTATGTTGTCGATGGGAATATTGTCCCATATTACACCGAACGAAACGGATACCGTATGCCCGATTATCACAGGTTAGACTTTGGCCTTACCTGGCAACGGAAAAAAACCAACAGGTTTGAAAGCGACTGGAATTTTTCAATCTACAATGTTTATGCACGTGCGAATGCATACGCCATCAATTTTCAGCCCGACCCGAATGATCACGCGAAAATGCAAGCTGTACAATTATCCCTTTTCCGGTTTGTACCTGCCATTACCTATAATTTCAGATTTTAAAAGGAGAACAGCTATGATAAGAAAAACGAAAATAAGATGTAAAGATTCGCTTCATATTGTTTTTTCAATTCTTGCTATTTTCATATTCTCCGGCTGTCAGAAAGTTATCAATGTAGATCTGAATGATGCAGCGCCACTCATAGTTATCGAAGGTTTGATCACCGACAGAGTTGGCCCTTATACAGTTACGATCAGTAAATCCGGCAGTTATTTTAATCAACCGGTTTTGCCGCCTGTTTCGGATGCTGTTGTAATCATAACTGACAATGTGGGCACAACCGATACGCTGAAAGAAAAAAGGCCCGGTATTTATCTTACTTCAAAGACCCGGGGAATTCCCGGGAGAACATACACGCTGAAAGTTTTATCAGAGAACAAAGAATACATGGGTTCTTCAACCATGCATAGTCATGTTTATATCGATTCGTTGAGTTTAAGAAAAAGCCAGACTCAACATTTCGGTTTTGGTGATGATGCTGAAGATAAAATAAATGTGGAAATACATTGCTTTTTCAAAGACCCTGGTGAAAAGAATTTTTACAGAATAAAGGTTTTTACAAACGATACTGCCAGGACCGAAAATTATCTATTGTATGATGACCAGTATGTCAACGGACAGGAGACAGCGCTGCGGGTTGCACATGCAAGAGCAGGCGATACTGACAGGATCGAGCTTTATTCGCTCGATAACCAGACGTATGGGTATTATCGTACTCTCGAAGACCTGCTTTATACTAACCCTGTTTTCGGGTCAACGCCGGCTAATCCGAACACCAATCTTAACAATGGGGCATTAGGCTATTTTGGGGCATGTGCTATTTCATCCAAAACAATTATCATCACCAATTCCTTACTCAATACGGTGAGATAGTTTAATGTAATGAACCTATTTCTTCAGACTCGCCTTTGAGAAAATGTAATCGGGAATTGTGGCGTTGAAATTAATCTCTTCAATCAGGAATTCGGTGCCATCTCCATCTTTCAGCACATCCTTCCTGTTTTACGCACTTTTTAAAAACAGGTTCTGAAACCCTCAATTGATGGGGATTGATTTTTTAATTTGGGTGTTGCAAGCTATATTTATAGCATGTTTTTGCGAAAATTAAAGAATCGATCTGGGAGTGTGTCTGTTCAAATTATATCCAAAAGTACTGGAAAGTATAAAGTTTTAAAGACCATCGGGAGCTCATCGGATGAGCAGGAAGTTCAAAAACTCGTTTATTTAGCCAAGCAAGAAATAGAAAGAATTTCTCAACAACCCGAGTTATTCATTTCAGAAGGGGATACAATTGTTGAGCAAGTTTTTTCCTCATTAAACAATGCGAGCATTAGAACGGTCGGGCCAGAGATTATCTTCGGTAAAATATACGATAGTATTGGTTTTGGAGCGATACAAGAGGAACTTTTTCGACATCTGGTCTTAGCACGACTTTCGTTTCCATTGAGCAAGTTAAAGACAATTGATTATTTGTATCGTTTTCAAGGTGTAATCCTTGATATCGACAGTGTCTACCGCTTTTTGGACAAGCTCAATAACCAACTTAAAAATCAAGTAGAACAAATAGCTTTTACACACACATTAAATATTTTGCAAGGGAATATCAGTATTGTATTTTATGATATGACAACGCTTTACTTTGAAGCAAGTGATGAGGATGATTTACGAAAAACAGGATTTAGCAAAGACGGCAAACATCAAAATCCACAAATATTTTTAGGCCTGCTTGTTGGTTTAGGTGGGTATGCTATTGGTTATGATGTTTTTGAAGGAAACATTTATGGGGGTCATACTCTGATTCCATTTATCGAAAAAATCAGTAAAAAATTTAATCTGGATAAACCGGTTATTGTAGCCGATGCCGGACTATTATCAAACGAAAACATTAAAGCCCTTAGAGAAATGGATTATCAATACATCATCGGGGCAAGGTTGAAAAATGAATCCGAAAAGATAAAGAAACAAATCCTGGAAAAGCAACTCGGTGATGGACAAATGCTTTGTATAAAAACCCAAGCCAAAACGAGACTTATCGTAGCTTATGCCACAAACAGAGCTATCAAAGATGAACACAACAGGAAAAGAGGCTTACAACGATTGGAAAAGCAGATCAAGGCCGGGAAACTGACCAAATCAAATATCAACAACAAAGGCTACAATAAATACTTAAGATTAGTTGGCGATGTATCCATTGAGATTAATTACGAGAAGTTTAACAACGATAAATCATGGGATGGACTTAAGGGTTACAGAACAAACACGCAACTCAGTGATAAACAAGTAATAGAAAACTACAAGAACCTGTGGCACATCGAAAAAGCGTTTAGAATGTCAAAAACAGATCTACGAATACGTCCCATTTATCACAGACTCAGACACCGAATCGAAGCTCATATCTGCATATCCTTCACAGCTTATTGCATTTATATAGAGTTAGAAAGAGTGCTTTACAAGGAGAAATCAAACCTGTCCTTAAAAAAATCAGCAGATCTAACCCATAATATGTATCAGATAACCTACACATTACCGGAATCAAAACACACAAAATCTCAACTTCTCAGAATGGATGATGAGCAAGCAGAACTACACCAAATTATCAACAAAAACTTTTAGGGTGTTGCAACGCTGAAAACAGGAGCGGGGGGACTACATTTTGATTCAAAAAATTTCTAATCTGTAACTGCTTTTTTATATTAGTTGTTTTTTGGGGGGTTCTTAAAAATGTTAATAAACACCAGGTTATTTACAGCTTTTTTGCCCTTTTTTAGAGGAAGGGCTGCAATGTGGGTTAAATTGCTTGTAATCAGCATTAGAAAATATGTTGCACTATTTGTTTAATTTGTACATATATCTGAATGTAACTATAATACTATAATTCATTTCTTTGCATATCTGTATCAATGAGGGGAATTAGGGAAGACTAAAATAAATTTGCTTTCAGTAAGACTTTGGTTTAATTTTGATAGTTCATAAATACTACTTTAAAAAAATGAAATAGAAATGTGTCGACTAGTGACCACTTTAAAAAATGGGCTGCATTTAAAAACCAAAATAACAGGACAAAAATTATTACTTTAACAAAATGAAAACATCCATCAGAGTATTTCATTGGTTACCACGGATTATCTGCATTTTAGCTATTCTTTTTGTTAGTTTATTTGCAGCCGATGCCTTTGCCCCCGGATTAACCATCTGGCAACAACTTGGAGGTTTCCTGATCCATCTCATTCCATCCTTTATCTTATTAGCTTTTCTTATTGTGGCTTGGAAATGGGAACGGATTGGTGGCATCATATTTATTGTGATAGGTCTTGTTCTAAGTCCGTTTGTCTTTATGTTGAATTATAACAGGACCCACTCCATCGGGGTGAGCCTCGGTATAATCCTGATGATTACTATTCCATTCGTTGTTGTAGGTATTTTTTTCATAGTAAGTCATTCACTGAAGAAAAAGAATCTTCCGAAAGTGTGATAGTGTCAAGTTAAACTTATTATGTCGCAATAATGATCATTTCGGATTTTGGATTTGGCTTCGCCGGGCAGAGAATGTTTCCATTAATCATAACGGTTTGCGGGTTGGGGCAGTTTATAATACTCCCTAAAATTCATACCACTGGTTAAGTTTAATATAAACCATTAAATTTATCCATTATGAAAAAGAGCAGAAAAAAACACACCGCAGCCTTCAAAGCTCAGGTAGCGATTGAAGCGATTAAGGAACAAGAGAC
>JAPLEB010000037.1 GCA_026391555.1 Bacteroidia bacterium
TTTTCATCTTCGGAAGCTGTATTTGTAACAGTCCTTATTGCATCGCCAAAATCATAATGGATATACCCTGGCATCACAGTATCGAGATCAATAACACAAAGCGCTTTATCGTTCTCATCAAGCAGTATGTTATTGAATTTGGTATCGTTGTGCGTGATCCGTAAAGGAATTTTTCCCTCTTCCCCCAACTTAAGTAAAATCTTCATCTCCTCCGCCCTCTGAAGAACCTGATTTATCTCTTCGCCCACTGTACCGACACGTCCTACAGGGTTTTCGCTAATTTTAAGGTGGAATGTCTGAAGTCGCTTTTCGATATCGTGAAACCATGGAATTGTGTCAAAAAGAGGACCTCCCGGCATGTCAGACAGCATCGCCTGGAAGCGTCCGATAGCTTTTCCTCCTTCAAATGCCTTATCAGGGCTATCAACAATATTGTAAGAACGATGGTTGGAAATGAAGATGTACATTCTCCAGTAATTACCCTCCTTATCAATGATCCAGCTTTTGCCATCGCGGGAAGGGATGAGACTCAGGCACTCCCTTTTAATATCGGAACCGGGTACAGCTTTTAGTTTGTTTCTTAAATGAACAGTAACTCTTTCAATATTATGCTGAAGTTCCGGAATGTTTTTAAAGATCTTATTGTTGAGACGCTGAAGTATATAATCGTCCTTGTCCTTTTCAACAGTCACTATCCGGAATGTATCATGAATGTGCCCGCTGCCATAAGGTTCCCCGTTAAGGAAGGTACCATCCGTAACAAAGTAGTCATATATTTCTTTCAGGTTGAAACCCATATTATTTCCCTGCTTTATGACCTATAAATGCATAATACATTATTATAAGGTATGATGGTACGCATATCCAGTAAGCCGACTGGGTTGAAAAGTTAACAGCCAGTTTGCCATATAATAAAGGTATTAAGGCACCTCCGGCAATAGCCATAATAAGCATGGCTGATCCGGTTTTTGTGAATCTTCCCAAACCATTAAGAGCGAGTGGCCACATTGCAGGCCAAACGAGGGCGTTGGCAAGTCCAAGAAGTGCAACAAACAATACTGTTACAGGTAACACAAGTTGGATAGACCTAAATGTCATAATGTCAATAAACGACATGGTGAAAACAAGATGAGCCGGGGAAAGGATGGCTCCCAAAGAAAAAATAACACCAAGGATGGTACATATTTTCAATGCAGTAACCTGACTGAGATACTTCGGAATAAAAATAATTCCAATGAGGTATCCGAGAATCATACTTAATAAAGTAAGTGAGGTAAAATATTTTGCAGAGTCCATTAGAATACCTATCGACTGGCCATACCTTATTATACTATCGCCTGCAATAACTTCTACTCCGACATAAAAGAAGAGAGCAACAACACCGAGCAGGAGATGGGGGAACTGCCAGATGCTTGTTTTCTTAGCATTTGATTCACCGCTTGCCTCATCTTCTGCGTCTGTATCTACTTCAGGGAGAGGAGCAAACCGTATTAAAAGACCAAGCAGAACCAGAATTATTGCCATTACAATATATGGCATAATAACTCTGCCGGATAATTCATCGAGTAACCTGTCACGAGTAACTGCATCAGCTGCCTGGGCAAGTTTTTCTTGAAGTACCTTTGAATCTTTCAGTATAATACTGGCCAGGATAATCGGAGCAATAGCACCGGCAAATTTATTTGCTATCCCCATGATACTTATTCGTTTAGCTGCACTTTCGGGGGGCCCAATGATAGTTATATATGGGTTTGATGCGGTTTGAAGAAGCGCTAATCCTGTTCCTTCAACAAATAGCCCGATGAGAAACAGACTGAAGGTTCTGGTCATTGCTGCAGGAATAAAAATAAGGGCACCTGCTGCCATAATCCATAATCCTAATGACATTCCATTCTTAAAACCGGTTTTTTTAAGCACCACCGAAGAGGGTAATGCCATAACAAGATATGAGATGTAGAATGCAAAAGTTACAAAATAGGCTTGAAAATCATTTAATTCACAGGCTGTCCTGAGGAATGGGATAAGTATCCCGTTAAGCCATGTGACAAATCCGAATATGAAAAAAAACAGACCAATTATGGTTATTGAAAAAATATAATCTTTCCTGCTGATGCTGTTTGAAGAATCGCTGACTGTCATAACCTGAAATTTCAATGGGTTTTATTATTACTCTGAAGTTTTAAAAACTAATCTTTTCCTGAAATTTCCCTCGATTTTTTACCAAGGTATCCCCCATGGTGCCTTTTTGCATAGTCGTTGGCATTAAATCCGATTTTTTCCATAAGTAGTACAACAAGCGCATCTCCTATCACTGTCATGACAGTGGTGGAGGTTGTTGGAGTAAGACCCAGAGGGCAAACTTCAGTGGGAGATCCTGTTGAAATAAAACAGTCCGCCTTTTTCGCCAGAGGACTATTTTCATTACCGGTTATAACAATTACAGGTATTAAAGGGTAGAGATTGTTTTTAAGGTCAATAAGTTCAATGATCTCTCTCGTTTTTCCTGAGTTAGAAATAGCCAGAAGAACATCATTTTTCTGAAGAATTCCAAGATCGCCATGTTGTGCTTCGCTCGGGTGAAGAAAAGCTGCAGGAGTTCCGGTTGAACTGAATGTTGTTGCAATGTTATGTGCGATCTGACCTGCTTTTCCCATTCCACTGGTAACCAGTTTCCCATTCTTACCGTGAACCTGCCGGTGAATTATTCCAATCGCATCCTCAAAACTGTTTGTAACCGGAATGTTTTTAATTGCAGTTGCTTCATCATTAAATATTTCCCTGATTTTTTCTATCATAAATGTCTCATAAATAAAATTATGCCATAGTTATCAAAAAAAATAACCGGAAAGTGAGAACTTATGTTTTTCTGTTCATAGCAATAATAATTTACAACAGCTTGTGATCGTCGTTTTGTGAACCTGGAGGGACTCGAACCCCCAACCTTCTGGTCCGTAGCCAGATGCTCTATCCAATTAAGCTACAGGTCCTAATGTATATTGCGGACGCAAATATAACAATATTTTTATTTTCAGGAATATTAATTACTTTTATTTGTCGTAATTAGGAAATAATTGTTTTGTAATATATTGATAATCAAATATAAATATTATAGATATGAAAAAATTAGCAGGCATAACCGTAAAAATATTGCTTGGTATTATTTTGTTAATTCTTGTCTTGCTTTTTACTGTTCCAATAATCTTTGAAGAGCAAATCAGGGCCAGGGTCGTAGTTGTAATTAACGAGTCAGTTAATGCAAAGGTAAAATTTGAAGATTATAAGCTTGGGTTTTTCAGGAACTTCCCGAATCTCACTTTTTCACTTAGCGGACTTTCGGTTGTTGGAACAGGTAAATTCGAAAATGATACATTAGCCGGATTCGAATCCTTTAACCTGGTATTCAACCTTTCAAGCCTTCTTGGGAAATCAGGATATGAAGTTAAATCAATTGTATTAGACAGGGCGGTTGTTAATGCAATTGTACTGAAAGACGGCTCTGCAAACTGGGATATAATGAAAGATACTACCACGACAGTAACTGGCGGTGAAGAATCTTCACCTTCCGATATGAAGATACTTCTTAAGAGAGTAGTGCTTTTAAACAGTTCAATATCATACATTGATGATGAGTCTGCAATTAAGACATTCTTTACAGGGGTGAATTCTGACCTGAAGGGCGACATGACCATGAGCGAAACGGATCTGCAGATCTCTTTCAATGCAGGTGAATTCACATTCATAATGGATGGTATGAAATATCTGAATAAGACAGTTGTCGATTCAAAGATCGATATGCTGGCAAATCTGGATAACTGGAAATTCACCTTCCGCGAAAATTATTTCTCTATAAATGACATGAAACTTAATTTTTCAGGCATGGTCGCAATGCCCGGTGATGATATTGAAACAGATATTAAATTCGTAACAGATCAGACCTCATTTAAATCACTTTTATCTCTTGTTCCTGCGGTTTATATGAATGATTATAAAGACATGAAAACGAGCGGAGAATTTGCTCTGTCAGGATCAGCCAAAGGCATTTACAGCGATGCTGACAGTACTTTGCCTGATGTGACATTAGCTATCTCAGTTAACAATGGATTATTAAGCTACCCCGATCTGCCTGAGCAAATCAAAAACATAAATATAAAATCAAATGTATTTATCGACGGGAAAGATATGGATAAGACAATCATCGGTGTCGATCTGTTTCACATGGAATTAGCCGGTAGTCCTTTCGATATGACTTTTGCCCTTAAAACACCTATGAGCGATCCGGATTTTAAAGGATCAATGGTAGGACGAATTGATCTCTCAGCGCTATCAAAAGCAGTTCCATTGGATAGCATTAGTTTGTCGGGGATCATCGATGTGTCGGTTCAGATGGCCGGACGTATGTCGATGATTGAAAAGGAACAATATGAGAGTTTTAAAGCCTCAGGGACCATGGGTATTAAAAATATGCTGGTTGCAATGACCGGCTATCCGGAAGTAAAAATAAATGAAGCAGGATTCGAATTTACACCGGCTTATACCATCATGACCAACACCAGCCTGAATGTTGGAGGTAAAAGTGATTTTACTGTTAGTGGCCGTATTGAAAATTATATTCCGTATGTCTTCAGCGATAAGACAATTAAAGGTAACCTGTCCCTCCGTTCAAGACTCATAGATGTTTCCGAAATAATGTCAAAAATGGCATTAGATACTACTGCTTTTGAAGACACAACTTCTCTTACAGTGATACAGGTACCTAAAAACATTGATTTTGATGCTCTGATTGATGAATTCAGTTATGATAACATCAAAGCACAGAAAGTTAAAGGACATATTATTGTGCGTGATGGGATCTTGAGTATCAGAGAAGCGGGAATGAACATCCTGAATGGTACAATATCCATGAATGCCGATTATGATACCCGCGATACTCTTAAACCAGTAATGAAAGCCGGTTTCGATATGCAGAATATAGCTGTTAAAGATGCATTTAATACTTTCAATACAGTGCAGAAAATGGCACCTGCCGGGAAAGGTATCGAAGGAAATATCAGTGCAAAGCTTGACTTTGTAAGTTTGCTTGGAAGGGATATGATGCCGGTTATTAACTCGATTAACGGAGGAGGAAAACTACAGTCAAATGAAATTACTCTTGTCGAATCAGCAACCTTCGACAAAATCAAAGAAACCCTTAAACTGGGCGACAAGTATAAAAATACATTCAGGGATATTAACATTAGTTTTAATATAGCAGACGGAAGGATTTTTGTAAGTCCGTTTGATGTTAAAACGGGTAATATGAAAATGAATATAAGTGGAGATCAGGGAATTGATCAGACTCTGAATTACCTGATTAAGACAGAGATACCAAGAACAGATCTTGGTAGTTCAGTTAACTCGCTGATTGATAATTTTTCAGCGCAGGCTTCTGCTTTTGGTATTGCCTATAAACCTTCCGATATTCTCAAGGTGAATGTTAAGGTTACCGGTACTTTCAGCAAGCCTGTGGTTGCTCCATTTTTTGGAAGTACAACTGGTGAAAGTTCAGGAGGAGTGAAGGCGGCTGCAAAAGAGGTCGTCAGGCAAACTATTGACAATACGGTAGATAAGGCAAAGGAAAAGGCAAGGGGTGAGGCTGAGATACAGGCTGCCAACCTGGTTAAAGAGGCTGAAGAAAAGGGGCAACTATTAAGGGATGAAGCTGCAAAGGCTGCGGAATACATCCGTAAAGAAGCAGATTTACAGGCGCAGAATCTGATTGATGGAGCCGCATCAAAAGGAACCATTGCAAAGATGGCTGCCCAAAAAGGAGCTGATATTCTAAGAAAGACTGCAGACAAGAAAGCTGAACAACTAATTAAAGAGTCGGATGAACAGGCAATAAAACTTGTTGAAGAGGCTAAGGTTAAAAGTGATGAGCTTGTTAAGAAGATTTGAGGATTGTCTGACAAAAAAAGGCTGTTCAAAACAACCTTTTCTTTTTATTAGAATTTCTTCTCTTTGATCCTTGCTTTTTTACCGGTAAGATCACGAAGGTAGAAGATCCTTGCCCTGCGGACTTTCCCGTGCTTATTCACCTCTATCTTATCAATAAAAGGGGATGCAATTGGGAATATTCTTTCAACACCGATATTCCCTGACATTTTTCTCACGGTAAAGGTTTCGGTATGCAAACTTCCGCTTCTCTGTATTACAACCCCACGGAACTGCTGGATTCTTTCCTTATTACCTTCTTTTATCTTATAATGGACAGTAACTGTGTCTCCGGCTACGAATTTAGGAAATTCATTTTTTACCGAAAACTCTTTCTCAACAACATTCATTAAATTCATCTCGCGAAGTATTTTGTATTATAAATATATGATCTCTGAAAATCGGACGCAAATTTACAATAATATTTTAGAACCAGCAATACGCAGACTTATTATTTTTACAGAATGGTTTACGACCGTGCATATTTAAATAAGTAGCGGAGTCGCAAATCAAATATTTTAATGTCCGCTACCTGTAGGAACAAGCAATTTGTTACCAGTTTCCTGAATCACTGATTTTTTCCATTCATCTGAATAACCTGGTTGAAATGGCATTACCGGGTTGCCCCAGGAATTTCTTTCAAATTTTCCATTTTTTTCTTTCTTAATGTTACCATCAATGTATTTCACAAGAAGGTATTCGCTAAGCGCTTTCCACTGGTCAAAAGTATTTTGGGCTATTTTTATGGAATAATTCGTAAGATATTTCCTGGCTGACTTTTCATCACCAGCAAACAGCTTGAGTGCAGCATCATCAACATTAACAGTTTCAGACAGATACCTGGATTCGAGCTGTTTCTGGATTTTTAAGGCATCAGGACTCATGACATCATAGCGTAAGTAGCAAAAGTTTGCAACCGCATTGAATATCCAGAAAGCTGAAGTTGGAGAATAAGTTAACATATCACCGTTTCCGACTTTAAAACATTCCGGGACTTCAGTGATTCCACAATACATTGGATTAAATACTGTCGTTGCAGCATCGTCAACACCAAACCAGAAAATCCCTCCAATTGGATCAGGAAGCCAGTTACGACATTCAGCAACAAATACGAAACCGGTCTGTTGTGTAGAAGTAGCTCTTTCATTACAATATTCATGGGCATTTGGATCACCGGAAACTTTCCATGTAACTGGTCGCCAGCGATATGGTAGCCCGAATGAGCCTGCGCCAATGTCTTTTCTCATATCAAGAGATGTACCTTCAAGATGGTCGCGCATGAAATTCATCAAATCATAATTGGAAATCTTACGATTTGGTTTTATCCACAAAGGCATACGTTTAGTCAGGTCATGTCCGGAAACATAGTTAAAATACTGATTCATTTCATCATTCACCGACTTGAAAAATGACCAAACACGAATTTCACACATCCTGGCTCCTTCAAATGTTATCGGAGCATAGGTATCAGAAAAACTGAATTCCTCATCTTTACCGATAAATAATTTTTTTGTCCTGGCAAGTTCGATCACATCACTGGCATAAATGCATTCAACAAGAGTATCTGAAATCCGTTTAAGGTCTTTTGAATTTATCGCGATGCTGTTTTTCTTACCTGTGGCTAAAGGAAAGGTCTGAATCCTTGCCTGGTTGGCATGTCCTGAAATATATCCATCAGGAATCCGGCGTGCAACCCAAACAGCACCTTTATTGCCCGGACCTTTTCCAATAATTTCAAAGATCCATGCTTCATTTGGATCGGCTATTGAGAATGACTCCCCTGAACTTGCATATCCATATTCGGAAACAAGATCAGATATAACCTTAATCGCTTCCCTGGCATTCTTTGCTCTTTGAAGAGTAATATAACTAAGACTGCCATAATCTATAATACCTGTAGTGTCAATAAGACTTTCATTACCGGTGTATGTTGTTTCACCTATGGCAAGTTGATGTTCATTCATATTTCCAACTACGGAATAAGTATGTGCGACTTGTCTGATTTTTCCCATATACTTATGTGTATCCCATTCGTATACATCCAGAAAACTTCCTTGAGGATAGTCTCTTGCCGGCCAATAATATAACTCTCCATACAATTGATGGGAGTCAGCTGAATATGTTATCATTGTCGATCCATTTGCGGAAGCCCCCTTTGTCACAAGGAAATTGGTGCAGGCACTTGTAATTTGTTCATGAAGAATCCCTGTCAGAAGGATCATAATAAATGTTGCAAGAAGCTTTTTCATATAATCTAAAATTTTAAAGTTTAATATGCATAATGAGTTTAAGAAATGCAAAGGTAACAAGCCCGGGAAAATTTCAAAGGATATGTCAGATCAAATTGAAAATATTGATAATATTACTTATCCACATTATTGCTCTATAAATTTATCAACACATATTTCAAGTCTGATACTTAGGGCCAAATTTTTGTTCATAATAATAAAAGTAATATTTTTTCTGTATAATTGTACTGTTCAAAATTCTAATATTTATGAAACCAACTCTATTAGTTCTGGCAGCAGGAATGGGAACCCGCTATGGCGGTAATAAACAACTTGATGAAGTAGGACCTTCGGGCGAAACAATAATTGACTATTCTATTTATGATGCTATCCGTGCCGGATTTGGTAAAATTGTTTTTGTGATAAGGCTTGATATAGAGGAACAGGTAAAGGAGCGTTTTGTTGAAAAACTGAAAGGCAAAATAGAGGTTGACTATGTTTTCCAGGAAATTACGAATCTTCCGGAAGGAGTAAAGGTCACTCCTGAAAGACAGAAACCATGGGGCACGAGCCATGCCATCCTTGTTGCAGAAAAAAAAATTAAAGAACCTTTCGGGGTAATAAATGCCGACGATTATTATGGAGTCGAATCATTTAAGATACTACATGATTTTCTTGTAAACGATAAGGATCCGAATTGCTATTGCATTGTCGGGTATAAAATGGGAAACACATTGTCTGATCATGGCCACGTTAACAGGGGAGTCTGCCGGGTTGGAGCAGACGGATTATTAAGAAATATTGTCGAAACAAGGCAAATTGAAAAAACCGGTAACGGTGCTATTGCTCCAGGGCCAGATGGGAAAACTTTGCAATTCACTGGTAACGAAGTTGTTTCCATGAATCTTTGGGGATTTAAGCCATCATGTTTCGGTTTCCTTGGAGATGAGTTCAGAAACTTTATTAATAAAAACGGGACAGATATCAAAGCTGAACTTGATATTCCTACATCAATAGATAAATTCGTAAAGAACGGTGAAATTACCATTAAGATATTAATGAGCAATGAAAGGTGGTTTGGAGTGACCTATCGTGAAGACAAACCATTTGTTGTTGATAGCATTAATAATATGATCAGCCAGGGTGTATACCCGGTGAAAATATATCAAGAGTAAAGATAAAACCTTTTTCCGGCTTAGGTTAAAGCTTGTTTTTTAGGTGCAAAAAGTACTTTGCCTTTTGCATCCTGTCTGGCCCAATAACGGCTTCTGGCTTCTTCCGGGTCAGCTCCGACTGCGATATATAACTTTGTTCTGTGATTTATCACAACTTCCTGCATCTTGGTTATATCAGGTGTTTTAAAAATGTTCTGTTTTCTTTCTTGCATGCGCCAAAGATAGTCAAATTTATCGGTATTTCCAATTTCCCGCTAATCCATCACTACCTCCCAACAATAATAAGTTGTCATTCCGAATGTAGCCATCGCAGGTTGAGAAATGAGGAATTTCCAAATCACAGAACAAAATTGAATAGCAATGGAAATTTCATATTCAGGACATTTGATGCCTTTAACTCTCTACCAGGTAAAATCGCAATTATAGAAACTGATATTATCACTATTGTCAGTAACTTTCAGTGACAGACTATGTTTTGTTCCTCTAATAATCCTTTGTTCATCAAATCTGTAAATCAGAAAGTTGTTGTTCTGATCATATTCAAAGAGCGCCCATTTTCCATCTATTGAGGGTTCATAAGATTTAATTCCTGAAAAATCATCCGTAATCATGATTTTTATCTCACTCTTGCCTGTCAGTATTGCCCCTGAAACCAGCCCATTTGCTGAAATAACCGGGGCAACAGTGTCTATCCCGACATAAAAATTGCCAAAAGAGAGGACTTCAGCTGTGAGATACCCCTCATACCAGATGCTGTTAATGGCACTCTTTTTCTGATCGTCGCCTAACTGGACTATCAGCATCTTTGATTCTTTCCCGGCAGGAATAATACCGGGTTTAATTGTTAGTGTGTAAGCCTTATGTACCGGAGTAAATTTATTATGAACATAATGTAAATCAGATAACATCTCTTTTGTTCCGGTACTCTTTTTATACGAAAAGTACAGCGTATCATATAGAGCTCCTTCCGGAATACTTACCGAGACATCCTCCGAGACAAATTTATTGCTTCTGTTAAACGGCATTAATTTCAGATTTTTATCAATAGATTCTGCAACATCCTCTGATTTAACTGATTGTGCCATTACCTTAAATGATAATGATGATTTATTATTATGAACATCTGTAACTGTTATTTCAGCATGATGTGTTTTGTCGTCACTGAAGTTAAATATTCCTCTGTTGACGACATCCTTATATATACTCAGCTTATCGTTCGGGAGTACAAATGTTCTTTCGATATATATGTTTTCCCTTAGATAGGTCTCATAATCTATATGACTGTTAACGAACCTTGATTCATTAAATGAAAAACCGTCCATAACATATTTAAAAATGCGTAAACTGTCTATCACCAGTTCTATTGAATAGATCGCAAATTTATTGTAACTGTCATTCATCAGATCGAATGATTTTATTCCAAACCCTGCAAGTCCGCTGATATTGATTTCTGTATCAGCCGGAATATAATAGTTGCCATGCCCACCTGTAACATTTATCTTTTTAATATTGTGATGGTTATTAATTAATGTAAGGTGGTTAACAGGGTAGATTACAAGTTTTTCAATAATAGGCTCGATATTGTCTTCTGTCCTAAATTCAAATAAAAGAGGATTAACAGGTATCTCACTATCAGATTTTCTGATTTCGTAGTGCAGGTGTGGGCCTGCAGAACTGCCTGAAGTCCCCGAATAGGCGATCAGCTCCCCCTGCTTAACGGGGAATTTTTCTTTTGCAGGGAATAATGTAATGAGATAACTCTTTTTATTGTATTGCTGGTCTTTGACATAATCCTCAATTTCCGGAGTGAATTTATCAAGGTGCCCATATACTGTTAAATAACCTGAAGGATGCCTCACATATAGAGCTTTGCCAAAACCGCCCGGTGAAACACTGATCCTGTAAATATATCCTGTTGCTGCCGCAACAACTTCTTTTCCTGTAACTCCCTGTGTCTTAATGTCAAGTCCTGAATGGAAATGGTCTATTCTTAATTCGCCGAAATTTGAAGAGAGTAAAAGAGGTATTTTAACAGGAGATATGAATATTGATTTATCTTTTGGATTATCATTTAATGTATTGAAAAACAATAGACTAATAATAATAAATCTGGTTAAAAGCATCACTGTCAAATTTTTATACTTACAGAGGTGCAAAGCTATACTTCTGGTTCATTCAGACAAACTATTTCAGTCAAATTTTTGAAAATATCATTAACAATGTTAATTTTGTAGCAAAGATTGTAATATGTCCGGTCAGGGTTACGAGGAATTAATAATTTTGAACAGAAAGCTGGATGAATTATTTAACCGATATAATATCCTTAGGACTGAGTTAACAGATATTAAAAACGGGAATGAAGCTTTGAAAACGAGGCTTCAGGAACGGGAAGTTAAAAATAAAGAACTGGAAATTAAATACGAACGGGTTAAATTATCAGGAGCATTGTTGGGTGAAGGCGAAAACGCCTCGGAAGCAAAGAAAAAAATTACAGATTTGGTGCGGGAAATTGACAGATGTGTTTCTCTTTTAAACAGATAAAATATAGCAATGGATGATAAGCTTTCGATCAGGGTTAATGTAGCGGACAGGTATTATCCATTGAAGGTAGAACGGGAAAACGAGGAGAAGATAAGGAAAGCAGCCAGGATGATTAATGAAAAAGTGCTGCAATACAGGCAGCGGTACACCGATAAAGATGTACAGGATTTTTTGGCGATGGCTGCCCTTCAGTATGTGATTAAACTCACGGAAGAAGAGGAAAAACTTGAAAAAGATTACCTCCCCGGTGCCTTAAAAGAACTGATACAAAAAATTGATTCGGTTCTTGAAACAAAAGAGTAACAGCGTTCTTTAAAATAGATAATTAAATTGCCCGCATTGTTTCTTCATTCATTTTTGAAACTCAACAGTTAAAACTTTGGAGCAACTCTTAGTTCAGGTAGAACAGGCCTCATCCCGATTCGTCGGGCTCCTGCCAAACGGCAGGACAGTGGACGTTCGAACTGTATTAGTAGCTCCAGCCATTCAGACATGGGGTTTTATAAAAGCTGAAGGAACTTTGCGGGTTTTTTATTAAATATATACTAAATACGATAAATGATGACTTTAATAATAGCAACATTAAGCAACGGTCTGATGACTATCTTTTGTATATCAGCCCTCGTTATAGGCTTTGGTGCCTCCTACCTTGTCTGGCAATTGGCACTTAGAAACAAAAGCCGTAAAATAATCAGTGAAGCGGAAGCCGAAGCTGAAGTTATTAGAAAGGAAAAGATACTTCAGGCAAAAGAGAGATTCCTTCAACTCAAAACAGAACATGAACAGGTTGTAAATGAGAAGAACAGCAGGATCGGACAAGCAGAAAACAGGATTAAGCAGAAAGAACTGACTCTTTCACAGAAACTTGAAGAGACTCAGCGCAAAAAGAATGAGGCTGATGCAATACGGGAAAACCTTACGTCCCAACTTGAACTCGTTGAGAAAAAATCTGAAGAGTTAGCCAGGTTTCATAAACAACATGTTGAGCAGCTTGAAGCCATTTCAGGCTTTTCTGCAGAAGAAGCAAAAAACCATCTTATCGAGTCTTTGAAAGAGGAGGCAAAGACAGGAGCTATGTCTTATGTTAATGAAATCCTTGACGAAGCTAAGATGACGGCAAATAAAGAGGCTAAAAGAATTGTGATTCAGACAATTCAGAGAGTTGCCTCGGAGAATGCTATTGAAAATGCAGTTACCGTCTTTCACATTGAGTCTGACGAAATGAAAGGCCGTATCATTGGTCGCGAAGGTCGTAATATCCGCGCCCTGGAGGCTGCTACAGGAGTTGAGATAGTTGTGGATGACACACCCGAAGCCATTGTCCTTTCAGCATTTGACCCTATCAGACGGGAAATTGCCCGTCTTGCTCTTCATCAACTTGTTACCGATGGAAGGATACACCCTGCCAGGATTGAAGAGATGGTTGAAAAAACACGAAAACAGGTAGAAGAGGAGATACTTGAGATAGGAAAAAGAACTACGATAGATCTTGGAATTCACGGATTGCACCCTGAGCTTATAAGACTTATAGGGAAGATGAAATACAGATCATCTTATGGTCAAAACCTGCTGATGCACTCTCGCGAAGTGGCTAACCTTTGTTCTATTATGGCAGCAGAACTTGGTCTGAATCCGAAACTTGCAAAAAGAGCAGGACTTCTTCACGACATTGGCAAGGTGCCTGACGATGAACCGGAATTGCCACATGCAATATTAGGTATGAAAATGGCGGAAAAATATAAGGAGAAACCGGAGATTTGTAATGCTATTGGTTCTCACCATGATGAAACCGAAATGACGACTCTGATCGCACCTATCGTTCAGGTTTGTGATGCTATTTCCGGTGCCCGTCCCGGTGCACGGCGTGAGGTTGTGGAATCATATATAAAAAGATTGAAAGAACTTGAATCACTGGCTCTCCAGTACCCCGGTGTCATGAAAACTTATGCTATACAGGCAGGAAGGGAACTTCGTGTTATTGTCGGAGCTGAAAAAGTTACTGATAAGGAGGCAGAAGGTCTTTCATTTGAAATTGCAAGAAAGATACAGAACGAAATGACCTATCCCGGCCAGATAAAAATTACTGTGATCCGCGAGACACGAGCGGTAAATTATGCAAAATAAAATTTTGGGTTTCGATGCCGCAGATTAAACTTCTGAATATAGTAGGTGCAAGACCTCAGATTATAAAAGCTTCGGCTATCAGCAGGGCTATCCGTAAATATTTTTCAAAAGATATTGCTGAAATTCTTGTTCATACCGGTCAACATTATGACAATGAAATGTCTGGAGTTTTCTTTGATGAGCTTGAAATTCATAAACCCCATTATAATCTTGGAGTTGGTTCTGCAAAACATGGCCGGCAGACATCGATGATGATTACCGGTATTGAAGAGGTACTGCTGAAAGAAAAACCTGATTGTGTATTGCTGTATGGAGACACAAATTCTACTCTGGCAGGAGCATTGGCTGCTTCAAAACTTCATTTCCCGGTTATCCATATTGAAGCAGGTCTCAGGTCATTCAACAAAAGCATGCCTGAGGAGCTTAACCGCATAATGAGCGACCATTCTTCAACACTTCTTTTTGCACCAACGAATGCTGCTTTTAAAAACCTGATGAGCGAAGGATTCCGACCGGAAAACAGTCCACCCTATACTATCGATAATCCAAAGATCTATCTTACAGGGGATATTATGTACGATAATACACTATTCTTTGCCGGGCTTGCAGAAAAAAAGAAGGCATCATTTCTTGAACAATTATCGTTGATCAGAGATAATTATATTCTTGTAACTATCCACAGGGATTCAAATACAGATGATGTTGCACGACTTGAAGAAATACTTGTTACGCTTAAAGCATTAGCTGAACAAAAAGATATTACCCTTGTGATGCCTTTACATCCAAGGACAATTATCTCATTGAAAACCAAACTGGTAAGCCTGTATAATGAGCTTTGGAAGTGTAGATATATTAAAATTATTCCTCCGGTATCTTTTCTTGAAATGATTCTTCTTGAGAAAAACTGCAGGATGATTGTTACTGATTCAGGAGGGGTACAGAAAGAATCTCACTTTTTTAGAAAGCCATGCATTGTGCTGAGGAAAGAGACTGAATGGATTGAACTTGTGAATAATGGTACATCAAAGCTTGTTGATGCTGATCCGGAAAGAATAGAAGAAGAGTTTATAAAGTTAATGGGTTCGCACTCAGCGCTTGAGTACCCGGGTTTCTACGGCGATGGCAAAACTGCTGAATTTATATTGAAAGAAATACTCCTGATGTTTGAAAAAGAGTAGTTTTTATTATGTTAAATTCTGTTAAAATTTGTACTATTGTTCTTTTTTCTATAGCTGATGGAGCGAATGTTGAGTGATAGAAGAGTGTTGGTTACAGGTGGAGCGGGTTTTATCGGCTCAAATCTTATCGAATCATTGCTTGATGCAGGTAATCAGGTTGTTTGTCTTGATAATTTTTCAACCGGTAAGAGAGAAAATCTTAAAGATTTTGCTAATAACCCCCACTTTAATCTTATTGAAGGAGACATTCGAAACTATGGTGATTGTGAAAAAGCAGTCAAAAATATTGAAATCGTATTCCACCAGGCTGCATTGGGTTCAGTGCCGCGTTCAATAAAAGATCCTGTTTCGTCTACCGATGTTAATATCGGAGGATTCGTTAAAATGTTGTTTGCTGCTAAAGAAGCTAATGTTAAAAGGTTTATCTATGCAGCAAGTTCCTCTACCTATGGCGATCATCCCGATTTGCCGAAAGTTGAAGAAAATATTGGATCACCCTTATCTCCTTATGCAATCACCAAATATGTTGATGAGCTTTTTGCTTCAAATTTTGCAAAAACTTATGGTATTGAGGTAATCGGATTGCGTTACTTTAATGTTTTTGGCAGGCGCCAGGACCCTGATGGAGCATACGCAGCAGTGATCCCGAAATTTGTGAAGATGCTGATGAAGCATGAAGTGCCCCTGATAAATGGTGATGGAGCTATTTCACGCGATTTCACATATATTGATAATGTGATCCAGGTAAATCACCTTGCTGCGGTTATTCATAATAATAAGGCGCTGAACCAGGTATATAATGTTGCACATGGTGAAAGGACTACTCTTAATGAGCTTTTTTATTTTTTGCGTGAGTTAGCTGGCAAATTCGATAAGAATATTTTAACCATCGAACCTGTTTATGGACCTGCCAGGGTAGGAGATATACCTCATTCACTGGCCTCAATAGAAAAAGCTAAAAATCTGCTCGGCTATTCACCTGAACTAAATGTTAAGGAGGGTCTTGAAGAGGCTGTAAAATGGTTTTGGAATAATTTGTAACATTTGTTACAATATACATATTATTTAACACGATATCAGGCATTTAGTAAATTTTTAAATGTGACTGACGTGGCGAAAGCATGCTTTGCAGGAAGACAAAAGATAAAAGTACAAAGACAAAAGTAGTAGAAGAGATTCCCCTCCCTGGAGGGGGCATGGGTGGGTTTCTTAATCTTTAAAAAGCAACCTTATCTTATGATTAACCGTCATAATTATAATGGACTTTTAACAAATTTCAATTAAATTCACATTCATTTTTGCTAAAATATGATCAACTTATTTAAGAGCAGGATTATTCAAATTTTCCGGAATCACTCTTTACCACGGTGGTTTGTTCTCGTAATTGATATTGTTGCTGTATTCCTGACTTTCCTGATAGCCTATATGCTGAGGTTCAACCTCGAGTTGCACCTCTTCAATATGAATTTTGCAGTTAAGCAGGCGGTCTTTGTTTGTTTGGTTTATATGGTTTTCATGTTTCTTTTTAAATCATATTCCGGTCTTATACGCCAGACTACAATTAAGGATACATTTATAATAGCTGTTACTAATACTGCTTCGTTTGCTATATTGTTGGTTATTACCCTTTGCAGCAGAAAATTAGAATTTGATCTGTTTTTTAATATCCCGCTATCTATTTTAATGATCCATTATGGCGCTGTGACGGTTGCACTAATTTTCTTCAGAGTCTCAATCAAGATGTTCTATGTTTTTGTATCGGTTCCATCGAGTAGCAGGAAAAATGTATTGATCTATGGTTCCGGCGAGACAGGGATCATAGTTAAAAGAGTTATTGAAAGCGATCCAAGGAGTGGATATCAACTTACAGGTTTTATTGATGACAATAGTAAGCTACAGGGTAAAAAAGTTGATGGATATCCTGTTTATTCAAAAAGTATACTTACAAAGGATTTTATTGAAGCAGAAGGAATCACTGTATTTATTTTTGCTATTAAAGATATTTCAGCTGTAAAGAAAAAAGAAGTTCTGGAATCTGTTATCAATCTTGGATTGGAAATACTTGATACACCTTCATTTGACAAATGGCTGAATGGTCATTTGCAGGTAAAACAACTAAGGAAGGTGCAATTTGAAGACCTGCTTGGAAGAGAGCCTATTACACTTGACCTTGAGAGGATTGATCGGGGTCTGGAGGGAAAAACTATTCTTGTTACAGGTGCTGCCGGTTCAATTGGCTCGGAAATTGTGAGACAGCTGACAAAATTCAATTATAAGCGTATGATTCTTCTTGACCAGGCTGAAACCCCTTCTTTCTATCTCGATAACGAATTGAAGGATAAATTTTCAAAATGTCATTATGACTTGATTATCGGAGATGTCACTAATGAGCTGAAGATGGACCATATCTTCCGCAAGTACAGGCCTGAAATAGTATTTCATGCAGCAGCCTATAAGCATGTTCCGATAATGGAGGCAAATCCACATGAAGCATTCAGGGTTAATGTTGGCGGTACAAAGGTCATATCTGAACTGGCGATAAAATATCAGGCAGAAAAATTTGTGATGATCTCATCCGATAAGGCAGTGAATCCAACAAACGTGATGGGAGCCACCAAACAGGTTTGTGAATTACTGGTTCAGGCCCAGGCCAGGAGATCTGAAGTAAAGACAAAGTTTGTTACAACACGCTTTGGTAATGTATTGGGGTCAAACGGATCAGTTATTCCATTATTTAATAAGCAAATTGCAGAGGGTGGTCCTGTAACCATTACCGATCCCGAGATAACCCGTTTCTTTATGACTATCCCCGAAGCCTGTCAGCTGGTTTTAGAAGCGGGATTTATGGGCAACGGAGGCGAGATATTTATATTTGATATGGGAAATCCTATAAAAATATTGGATATCGCTATCAGGTTGATCCAACTTTCGGGACTTGAACCGTATGAAGATATTGACATTAAATTCACGGGTCTCAGGCCAGGGGAAAAATTATTTGAGGAACTCTTCTCCGACAAAGAACAACAACTACCGACTCACAATCCGAAAATCAGTATTGCCAGAGTCGCTGAGACTGACTATGACTATATTCTTCCAAAAATAAATGATGCGCTGATCACAATTTACAAAAAATCGGGCACTGAAGTCGTTGAAGTAATGAAGGAGATTGTGCCAGGGTATACAAGTAAATATGCGACAACAACATAAGTTCAATGTTGAGTGTGTTGCCTGATCTGCAACGGTATACACTTAACTTCTTACATCTATTCCACTTAACAGCTAAGTAAATACTTACAGATAATGAAAGAAATTGCATTAATATCTGGTATAACAGGGCAAGATGGCTCTTACCTTACTGAGCTATTATTAGAAAAGGGATATGAAGTGCATGGGATTATCAGACGATCCAGTTCATTCAATACTTTCAGAATCGATCATATTTATAATAATCCTGAATACCTGAATAAAAGTTTTTTTCTTCATTACGGTGATTTAACTGATTCAAGCAACCTGAACCGTTTAGTCGAAAAGATACAACCGACAGAAATTTATAACCTGGGTGCACAGTCACATGTGCAGGTTTCATTTGAGGTGCCGGAATACACTGCTGAGGTCGATGGGGTTGGCACACTTCGTTTTCTGGATGCTATTAAGGAAACCGGATTAAAAACAAAGTTTTATCAGGCTTCCACTTCAGAGCTTTATGGAAAGGTAATGGAAATTCCTCAAACTGAGAAGACCCCTTTTTACCCCCGAAGTCCTTATGCTGCAGCAAAATTATATGCCTATTGGGTTGTGGTTAATTACAGAGAAGCATATAATGTTTTTGCAAGCAATGGGATCCTTTTTAATCATGAAAGTGAAAGGAGAGGTAAAACCTTTGTCACCCGCAAGATCACGGTCGCGGCTTCTAAAATTATCCTGGGACAGCAGGAGAAACTATTGTTGGGAAATCTGGATTCTAAACGAGACTGGGGATATGCTCCGGAATATGTAGAAGGTATGTGGCGCATTTTACAGGCCGATAAACCAGATGATTTTGTTCTTGCCACTAACGAAACACATTCAATACGTGAATTTGTTGAGGAGACATTTAAAGTATTAGGAGAAGAAATTATTTGGAGCGGGAATGGAATTGAAGAAAAGGGCATTTTGAAATCGACAGGTAAAGAAGCTATTGGTATCGATACACGTTATTTTCGACCGACAGAGGTAGACATCCTGATCGGCAATCCGGCTAAAGCTAAAGAAATTCTGGGTTGGGTACCAAAAGTGACTTTTAAAGAATTAGTTAAAATAATGGTTGAGTCGGATTTTGAAAAAGCAAAACGGAGAGCAGAATAAAATTATTAAACTCTTAGGTTCCCCTCCTTGGAGGGGTTAGGGGTGGGTTTCAAGGTTGTAAACAATCATTAATTCACTAGTTATCTTATAAAATTGAAGAGTTTTATTTAGAACTGAATGGAAAAGTCGAGTAAAATATATATCGCCGGTCACAATGGGATGGTAGGCAGTGCAATTACCAGGAATTTAATTGCTCAGGGATATACTAACCTCGTTTTTACTCCATTTCCCCCTTTTGATCTTACAAATCAGAAAATAGTTGCTGATTTTTTTGAAAAAGAAAAACCAGAATATGTTTTTCTTGCTGCTGCCAAGGTAGGAGGTATTATGTCAAATAACACATACAGGGCTCAGTTCCTGTATGAAAACTTAATGATACAGAATAATATATTCCACCAAAGCTATTTAAACGAAGTTAAAAAATTGCTGTTCCTTGGTAGTTCTTGTATTTATCCAAAGAACTGTCCACAACCCATTAAAGAGGAATTTTTATTGACGGGAGAGTTAGAGTATACTAACGAACCCTATGCAATTGCCAAAATTGCAGGCATTAAGATGTGTGAATCGTATAACATACAGTATGGAACAAATTTTATTTCGGTAATGCCCACAAACCTTTATGGACCAAACGATAATTATAATCTTGAAACATCTCATGTTTTACCTGCTTTGATTCGAAAGATGCATTTAGGTAAATGTCTGGAAAACCAGGATTGGGAGGCAATAAAAAGAGATTTAAAAAAGTACCCGGTTGAAAGTGTGAATGAGAATTCAAGTGAAACCGGAATTTTACAAATTCTTGGCAAGTACGGGATTCAGCTGGCACCCGGCACCCAGAACCCTGAACACCGCACACCGCACACCTCAAACCCCGCACCTCGCACCACACACCCCGTTTCAATTACTCTTTGGGGAACAGGAAGTCCTTATCGTGAATTTCTCCATGTTGACGATGTTGCTGACGCTTGTGTTTTTGTGATGAATAATGTTGAATTCAAAGATCTAAAAGCTATAAACTCTTTGTCCTCAGCCCTCAGCCCTCAGCCCTCAGCCGATATAAAAAACACCCATATCAATATTGGGTCCGGCCACGATCAGACCATTAAAGATATAGCATGCATGATTAAGCGTATTGTTGGTTTTAAAGGCCAACTGAATTGGGATAATTCAAAACCCGATGGCACATTTCGCAAGTTGCTTGATGGTACTAAGATTAACAGGTTGGGGTGGAATGAGAAAATAGGACTTGAGACAGGAATTGAAATGGTTTATAATCAATATTAAAAACTTTAAAAACAAGAAATGAAAGTACTTATTCTGGCTGGAGGGTTAGGATCCCGCTTATCTGAAGAAACCACACTTAAACCAAAACCAATGGTGGAAATTGGAGGGAAACCCATTTTATGGCACATAATGAAAATATATTCACACTACGGATTTAATGAGTTTATTATCCTATGTGGGTATAAAGGATACCTCATCAAGGAATATTTCGCGCATTACTTCCTGCACATGGCTGACATGACTATTGATATGACAACTAATAATATTATGCATCATAATAATAATGCTGAACCATGGAAAGTTACCCTGATAGATACAGGGTTAGATACAATGACAGGAGGCAGAATAAAACGAGTACAGGAATATGTTGGCAATGAGTCTTTTATGCTCACTTACGGAGATGGGGTTGCAGATATTGATATTAACAAGCTGGTTGAGTTTCATAAAAGTCATGGGAAACTTATAACAATGACCTCTGTATTGCCTGAAGGCCGTTTTGGAGCATTAAGTATTGACAATTCAAACATGGTTAATAGTTTTCAGGAAAAACCAAAGGGTGATGGTTCATGGATAAATGGTGGATTCTTTGTATGTAAGCCAGAAGTTTTCAACTATATTTCTGATGACAAAACCATCTTTGAGCGGGAACCTCTTGAAAATCTCGCACGCGACGGGCAGTTGTTCACTTATAAACATCATGGATTCTGGAAACCCATGGACACTCAACGCGATAAAAGCCAACTTGAAGAGTTAATTGAAAATCATAAAGCACCATGGGTAAAATGGTAAAAGAAACTTTGTTCGGTGATTTCTATAAAGGCAGGAAGGTTTTTATCACCGGGCACACCGGATTTAAAGGTTCGTGGTTATCAATATTTCTGCACTGGCTTGGAGCTGATGTGTATGGCTATGCATTAAAGCCTCATACAATCCCAAGCTTATATGAACTGGCAAAAGTTGACCAACTTGTTACTTCTACAGTAGGAGATGTTCGGGATTACAATTTTTTACTAAGAACACTAAAAGAAGTACAGCCTGAGGTTATTATCCATATGGCTGCACAGGCGATAGTTATGGAATCTTATAAGAACCCACGCGAAACTTATGAAATTAATGTGATGGGAACAGTGAATCTGCTTGATGCTGTCAGGCAGGTCGAAAGTGTGAAAGCAATTCTCAATATTACTACTGACAAATGCTACGAAAACAAGGAATGGCATTGGGGATACCGTGAAAATGAACCTATGGGCGGTTATGACCCATACTCGAACAGCAAAGGTTGCTCAGAATTAGTTACATCTTCCTTCAGAAATTCTTTTTTTAATTCGAAGGAATATAAAAATCATGGAGTTTCATTAGCTTCTGCACGTGCTGGAAATGTAATAGGAGGGGGCGACTGGGCGGAAAATAGGCTGATACCTGATTTTATCCGGGCTATAATGCATGGAGAGAAGCTGAAAATAAGAAGTCCTTATTCAATTCGTCCATGGCAGCATGTGCTGGAACCTTTATCGGGCTACCTTATGTTGTGCGAAAAGCTCTATACTGCCGGTACTGCTTTTGCTGAAGGTTGGAATTTCGGACCTGATGACAGTGATGCTAAAAATGTCGAATGGATTACCAAAAAAATATGTGAGCTTTGGGGAGACGGCGCTTCATTCGAAATTGATACAAACCCGCAACCGCATGAAGCTAACTACCTTAAACTTGATTGTTCAAAAGCAAAAGCCGAACTCGGATGGGCTCCTAAATGGGATATTGAAACCACACTCAAATATATTGTTGACTGGAATAAAGCCTGGTTAAATAAAGAAAATATAAGAAGTGTTTCTGAGGAACAAATTGAAGAGTATTATAAATAACTACATAAAGTACCACAACAAAAAAAATGCAGATTTAATGATTGATTTAATCCAACTACGAAAAGAAATAATTCAAAAAACAATTGAGTATTACAATGCCAGGTTTGCAAAGACTGAATTCATCCCCGGCAAAACCAGAGTAAACTATGCCGGCCGGGTATTTAACGAACAAGAAATAGTCAACGCGGTTGAAGCTTCTCTCGATTTTTGGCTTACAGAAGGAAGATATTCTGAAGAGTTCGCTGAAAAAATAGGAGAGTTTCTGGGTATAGAATATGTTCTGCTCACGAACTCGGGTTCTTCGGCTAATCTGCTTGCATTTTCAGCTTTAACTTCTGAGAAACTGGGTGAGAAACGATTGAAACCCGGAGATGAAGTTATTTCTGTCGCTGCCGGCTTTCCGGCAACTGTAACCCCGATTATCCAATATGGAATGGTCCCCGTGTTCGTAGATGTTGATATTCCGACCTACAACATAGATATCAGGATGATGCGTGAAGCCATTTCTCCGAAAACACGCTGTATTTTTATTGCGCATACTCTGGGAAATCCATTCGATATAGACGCTGTAATGCATTTAGCCAAAGAGCATGACCTGTGGGTGATCGAAGACAATTGCGATGCATTTGGAAGCTTATATAAAGGAAAGAAAACAGGAACTTTTGGCCATATCTCAACAATCTCTTTTTACCCGGCCCATCACATTACAACAGGCGAAGGCGGTGCAATCTGTACCAGCGACCCGCAATTGGCACAACTGGTCCGTGCATTCCGCGACTGGGGTCGAGACTGCTATTGTGCCGGAGGAAAGAACAATACATGTGGTAAACGCTTCTCCCAGCAATTCGGGATGCTGCCAACGGGGTTCGACCATAAATATGTATATTCTGAAATTGGCTATAACCTGAAAATGACCGACATTCAGGCCGCTATCGGAGCGGCCCAGATTGATAAACTTCCTGAGTTCTGTAACCGTAGAAAAGAAAACTTCAAAGAATGGACTCGAATCTTTTCGAAGTACCCCGACTATTTTATTCTGCCCAACGCAACAGAAGGCGCTGATCCGGCATGGTTTACATTCATTGTGACTTTAAAAGAAGGAACACCTTTTACGAGAGATGAGATTACTCTGCACCTAAATACCAACCTGATTGAAACCCGTAATCTGTTTGCCGGTAACATGACCAGGCAGCCCGGCTTTATGAATCAAAACTGGCGCATCGCTGACCACTTGAATAACACTGATTACATAATGAATAACACATTTTTTTTGGGAACCTATCCCGGATTAACAAGGGAGATGTTTAATTATGCAGAAGTGATAATTGATTCATTTATTAAAAGTATCGCACTATCTTAGGTCCAGGTTTATTGGAAAGTAATTACCGGGCATGCCTGGCTTACGAACTTGAAAAGTCTGGGCTTAAAGTTGAACGGGAAAAGCCAAAATATTTAACTAATTTATTTCTATCCTATGTCTGAGAAGTCACGTATGAAAGTCTTTGTCAGCGGTTGCTTTGACATTCTCCATTCCGGTCACATCGCTTTTTTAAAAGAAGCTTCACAATATGGTTATTTGCATGTAGGACTGGGATCAGATAAGACTATCTATGATCTGAAAGGCCGGAAATCAATCAATTCTGAAGATGAAAGGCTTTATATGCTTGAAGCATTGTCATGTGTTCATAAAGTCAGCATTAATAAAGGGAGTGGTATTCTCGATTTTCTTGAGGATATGAAGACTCTTAAACCTGATTTTTTCATAGTAAATGAGGATGGTCATACTCCTGAAAAAGAAAAAATATGTAAGGATTTGGATATAGATTACAAAGTTCTGAAGAGAATTCCGCATGCTAATTTACCCGTCAGGTCGACAACATCGTTGCGAAAGGAAACTCCAATTCCATATAGAATTGATCTGGCAGGGACATGGATTGACCAGCCCTATGTTTCAAAGTATCATCCGGGTTGGGCAATTACTGCTTCTATTGAACCGACAATTGAATTCAATGAACGATCGGGAATGGCTACTTCTACCAGGAAGAAAGCTATTGAGTTGTGGAATTACCATCTGCCGATGGAGAACCCTGAAAAGTTGGCAAAGATCCTTTTTAGATATGATAATGATCCGGGCACTAAGGATGTAAGCGGATCACAGGATTCCATAGGTATTACGATGCCGGGAATAAACCGGTTTTTTTATGAAAAGGGAGAATATTGGCCATCAAAATTTGAAACTATTTCAGATCCTTCAATAATTAACTGGCTGGAAGAGCGGCTGTTTATGGTTACCCTCTGGCCCCGGGCGGCTGACTTTGTCGTTCTTGAAAATACAAATGTCACAACTGAGAATGTCAGGAATCTGACTTTGGCAGCTGAATTGTCATGGGAAGGATTGAAAAATAAAGATATCAAAGTTTTCTCAAAAGGATTCTCAGAATCTTTCAATGCACAGGTTGCGATGTTCCCGAAAATGATGAACGATAAAGTCGCCAGAGTAATTGACTTACACAGAGATAAAGCTCTGGCATTGAAACTTTCCGGCGCAGGAGGAGGTGGTTATCTGATTCTGATAAGCGAAGAGGAGATTCCAAATGCAATAAAAGTGAAGATCAGGATCAAAGATTATTGGATTTGATTTTATTACCGAATAAATACAGCTAAATAATTCTTCTTTGACAGATTACCATTTACATTTTTATCTTTGAACAACCTTGTTTACGTGTCGGTGCCTGAAATTGTCATTTCAAACTTGAAGTTTACCGGTACTCTTGGAGTAATACACACAGCAAAGCAAATGGGAGCTCTATTAAAAGTGAAACCTCTGATGATCAAAACATTTAAGCAGACCTTAATTGAGAATCAAGTCCCTATAAATCAAATATTAACTGATGAGTGGGAGTAATTTTCCCTTTATGAAGATATTACTTACCGGAGCCACCGGGTTTATTGGCTCAAATATAGCCAAAGGGTTATTGGAAAATGGTTATGATGTACATGCAACACACAGAACCTCATCTTCATTCGAAAAATGCCTTCAATTTAAAGATAAAATCAATTGGATAAATACTGAAACCTGCGATTGGAAAGAGCAAATAAAATCTATTAAACCTGATCAATTAATACATGCTGCCTGGGGAGGTATTGAAGCCGGGAATCGTAATAATTGGGAAACTCAGATATATAATTTCTGGCTTGCTAAGGAATTCTTCGATCTGGCAAAAAAATGTGGTGTCAAAAAAATCATTGCATTTGGTTCTCAGGCTGAATATGGTACCTATGGTTTGCCGGTAAATGAAATGACTGTACCAATGCCCAATGACGCATACGGAGCAACTAAAACATTAACTGCCAATTACATGCGGAATTTGTTTGAAAACTCAGCTACAGAATGGTTTTGGATTCGCATTTTTTCGGTCTTTGGTGAAGGGGAGAACCCTGGATGGTTAATTCCTTCTGTTATCTCTAAATTGCTAAAGAATGAGTCAATCCGGTTAACTACCTGCGAACAGCAATACAATTATCTGTACATAGAAGATTTTGTAAACCGGCTTTTATCAATTGTAATATGTAAAGAAAACAAATCCGGGATTTATAATCTGTGTAATTCTGAATCATTTGTTTTGAAAGATCTGCTTATAAGAATTGCTGAATTAATGAATGTATCACAAGATTTACTGAAGTTTGGTGAAATTCCTCAGAGACCCGGGCAGAATATGTTTATTTCCGGCGACAATACAAAGTTTATTAATTCCTTTAACGTGAAAGCAAATAATCCAGACGGATTAAACAATGGTTTACGAAGAACCATCGGTTATTATAAAAAAACAATATGAAAGTTTCAGACTATATTGCCCGCTTCCTTAAAGAAAAGGGGATTGATATTGTTTTTGAGTTACAGGGAGGAATGATAACTCGTTTGATTGATGCTCTTCATCGTGAAGGTGGAATAAAAATAGTAAGTATGCATCATGAGCAGGCTGCAGCAATGGCAGCCGATGCATTTGGTCGGATTACTAATATGCCAGGGATTGCACTAGCCACCAGCGGCCCGGGTGCAACTAACCTTTTAACCGGAATCGGAAATTGCTATTTTGATTCAGTTCCAGCTATTTTCATAACAGGACAAGTTAATATTAATGAGCAAAAGGGGAGTCTTCCAACCCGGCAGATAGGTTTTCAGGAAACTGATATAGTTAACATGGCAAAACCAATTACAAAAGAATCATATGCTGTAAGGACTGCCGAAGAGATTCCTCAAATATTTGAAGAAGCCTATCGAATTGCTACATCAGGCCGCCCGGGACCGGTGCTGATTGATATTCCGATGAATATTCAGAATGAAGATATAGAGATACCTGTTCCGAAAGTTTATACTTCTATTCTGGAAGAAGACACTTCAGAGTATCAAACTTTTTTCCAAAACTACCTCGATGCGCTGAAAAACAGCAAACGTCCACTGATATTCGTAGGGAGAGGTATCCGTGCATCCGGATCGGTGGTGCAATTTCAGAAGTTTCTCCAAAAATACCAGATTCCTGTCGTTACTTCACTATTAGGTTTTGATGTTTTACCTTATCAGCATACTCAACGTATTGGTTTTATTGGAACCTATGGTAATCGCTGGGCAAATTTTGCAGTGGGAAGAAGTGATCTGCTTCTGGTTCTGGGTAGCCGGTTAGATCTCAGGCAAACCGGATCAGATAGCCTTTCATTCAGGGAAGGAAAAGTTATCTACCATGTTGATATTGAACAAGCTGAGTTGAACAATCAGATCAAAGGATGTATTGCTCTAAAAGCCAATCTGTTCGATTTCCTAAATCAGATAATGGTGGTCGATTCAGCTTATAAGGCTCCGTTGGAATGGTTAATGGAGATTGAAATGAAAAAGCAGGCCCGCTCCGATACAATGGAACTTGAAAATATTGCTGGTATTAATCCTAATATTTTTCTACATAAACTTTCGCTGGTATCTCAAAAAGCAAAAGCTTTTACTGCAGATGTCGGAAATAATCAAATGTGGTGTGCTCAATCATTGGAATTAGCCGAAAACCAATTGTTTCTGACATCAGGCGGGATGGGGGCAATGGGTTATTCTTTACCTGCTGCCGTAGGCGCCTCAATTTCGATAGAAAGTGGTACTATCGTTGCAATAGCTGGAGACGGAGGCTTTCAGATCAATATACAGGAATTACAAACTATTAAGAGAAATAATCTCCCTATAAAGATTGTGATTCTTAACAACCATTGCCTGGGAATGATCCGTCAATTTCAGGATAGTTATTTCGATAGTTGTTACCAATCCACTGTTTGGGGTTATAATGCTCCCGACTTTGCAAAAGTAGCCTTGGCATATGGGATCGATTCATTTTCCATAAGTAAAATGGAGGAAATAGAAAATGGACTTGCAAAACTGTGGGCAAACCCTGTTCAGCCATTCCTGCTCGAAGTTTCATTGGATATTCATACTAATGTATTTCCAAAAATGATGTTTGGCAGCCCGATAACAAAGATGGAACCCGTGGTTGATTAATATTTTAAAATTGCAATAATTTTTAGTGATACTTATTATAAAAAAGATTGCTTCTAAATTTGGTGTTGACAAAGCCAATATGTTCACTTCTTCCTCATATATTTTAGGAGCTTTTGGTAGTTTTGTTTCAGTGATTTTGGTTGTAAAATATTTAACAGGCGTTGAGCAAGGTTTTTACTATA
This sequence comes from Bacteroidia bacterium, assembly GCA_026391555.1. Lineage (GTDB taxonomy): Bacteria > Bacteroidota > Bacteroidia > Bacteroidales > VadinHA17 > LD21. The sequence goes on from JAPLEB010000037.1 coordinate 28,422, forward strand.
CATTTAACCCTTCAGCATTTCAACCCTTCAACTTTTGTCTTTGAACCTTGAACCTTGAGTCCCCTCCGATTAAGGGGTTTATTTTAAAATGTATAAATTAGTAATTATCGATAAAATAAGTACAATGGAATATGTTCTGCTTAAAATTAGTTGGCTCTTTGTCTGGAAGTTTAAATAATTGACAAAAGAGTGTTCAAAAAGAGGTAATTCCATTATTTTAAAAGTTCTTTGACATATTTGTTTCGTAAAGTTGAGTATTCTTACAAGATTGATCCACAGACATCTACAGTAAGCCCATGTTTTTTGCTTGATTATTCCACGGTATTTTGATTTGTTATTTCTTAAAGGGTAGCTTAGTTGAAAGATGGTCGCTTCCACATTGTTTCGTTTGTGTAGCTCCTCCAATGAGCGTCCTTTCATTTGGCGACGCAAGTGAGAAGCCCTGATGGCAAGTTGACCAAAATAATAGCGACCAGTGGATGTTGTTATTCTCCATCTGTCTTCTTTGCTGTTTTTCAGCCGTTTAACCAAAACTGCGTTCATTTGATCGCCTGTTTTATTGTCGGTAACCAACAACCCTTCATCGGTCATTTCTAAATCATATCTTGACTCGAAGCCCTGGATACCGGTATAAACCATGTCGATATTTTCACAACAGGCGTCATTATTAGGACTTTGATATGCCCCATCAGCGTAAACCTTTTCAACTATTTGCCCGGTAACTTCAATGGTCGCCTCAATAGCTGGTTCAACAAATACTGTGTCTGGGGTGTTTGCCTTTTCAACAATCACATTGGTAATGAGGTTGAGATTGTCATTGGAGCAGGTTTCAGTAATATTCACGCTGTAACCCTTCACCGTCTGATCCCCTTTGTTACGGTAAGCACTATCTGGGTCATGAGGGGACTGGAGACTTGATGAGGAGATTTCTTCTCTCGGGCGAAGCTCAATCTGCTCATCTTCTATTACTTTATACTGCTCATTAAATACACGCTGAAGTAGTTGATAAGGCTCGGTTCCTAGATATTTCAAACTGTCCAGCAAATTGCAGATAAGAATACCGATAGTTTGTAGTCTGTCCTTAAGTTCGTCTTTAGTACTGTGATACACCGTTTTAGAAGATTCTTCCTTCATAAGCAGTTCCAGTTGCTTCCTGTCTACCACAAAGAGTTTTGATTTTGCAGCCTTATCAAGTGATTTATAGAACATGCAAAGTGTCTGGTGGATGATTTCGTAGCGCGTAAATATGGCAATATTGCTGCCTATAAGCTTACTGTCCATACGAATGCTACGTCCATTTACTTCAAACTCCTTGATCTGCCCTCTGGTGATATGTGCAAAATTTGTTCCCATCAAGTCTTCACTATTTTGTTTTTGATGGTCATAAATCCGTTTACGCAAAAGGTAATAGGTGGATTCCACTGGTAAAGGATCATTCATATTAAACAATCCTAACGAGCTACGTACCAGTAAGTTAAAACGACAGTGTTCAAACAATTGTGAGTCACTCCATCCAAAGGATTCTTTTAAAATCATCATACCTACCAGTGTTCTGACTGGTGCATTTGGCGCACCTGTCGTACTATTGAACAGTACACTGAAGATGGATTCATCAATACGCATCACTACCTGTTCCCTGAACTGGTTGTGCCAATGCCCCTGATCACCGTACTGCTTGAGAGCTGAACTCTCCAGCATGGTTGGAACACTCGTGAATGCATTTAATTGCGCTTCTTTGTTTGATTTTTTAAACATTTGTTATGCTTTACTTATCGAAACAAATATAACAAAAATATATGATAAAATAAATTAAGTTATTGACATTCATTTGTTTATATTAACAATAATGATACTAATTTTAATGCTTTTATAAAAATAATTAACCAAATATGTCCCTCCGACTTTTCGGAGTGGACTCAA
>JAPLEB010000153.1 GCA_026391555.1 Bacteroidia bacterium
AATTTTGTTCTTTTCAGACTGAAACATTTTGTCGATCCTGTTCATGTTTTATGAAATATTTAAGTGAATTAAAGGAAATATGTCTTATCTTGAATCCGTGATATTCATTTTGTCCATATAGGTTTCCATATCCTTGTCACCTCGTCCGGAAAGACAAATAACGACAATACTATCAGGTGGTAATGTGAGTTTGGAGAGCAGAGCCAGGGCATGCGACGATTCCAGGGCAGGAATAATCCCTTCCAACCGGGTCAGTTCGAAAGCAGCATTTAAAGCTTCGGTATCATTAACAGCTATATACTCTCCACGTTTAAGTTCATTCAACCAGGCGTGAATCGGACCGACGCCAGGATAGTCCAACCCTGCTGAAATTGAATGAGCCTCGCATACCTGACCATCGGCTGTTTGAAGAAGTTTGGTCCTGCATCCATGTATTATCCCTTCTGTACCTATAGTTAAGGTGGCAGCAGTAAAACCAGTGTTTATTCCGCAACCTCCTGCTTCAGCACCCAGCAATCGAACAGATGGATCATCAATAAAGTTAAAGAAAGCTCCGGCTGCATTGCTTCCTCCCCCAATACAAGCTATTACAGCATCAGGGTTCTCTTTTCCTTCTTTTTCTAAAAGTTGCTGTTTTATCTCATAACTGATTACCGATTGCAGCCTTGCAACCATATCGGGATAGGGATGAGGGCCAATCGCCGAACCAATAAGATAATGTGTATCATCAGGATGGTTTATCCAATACCTTATTGCTTCGTTAGTAGCATCTTTAAGAGTTTTACTCCCCGACAGGGCAGGGATAACTTCTGCTCCCAGCATTTTCATCCGCATAACATTTGGGTACTGACGCTGCATGTCCTTTTCGCCCATAAAAACAGTGCATTTCAGGTCCATTAATGCACATATTGTGGCTGTAGCAACTCCATGTTGTCCGGCACCTGTTTCAGCAATGATGGATTTCTTCCCAAGTTTTTTGGCAAGTAAGGCCTGACCGACAACGTTATTTAGTTTATGTGAACCGGTATGACATAAATCTTCCCGCTTCACGTAAATACGATAACCATATTTCACTGATAGTTTTTTTGCCGGGTAAAGAGGTGTGGGTCTGCCAACATAGTCGTGAAGAAGCTGTTCGTATTCTTTCCTAAATTCGTCCGACTCTATTATCTCCAGGTATCGTTCCTGAAGTTCATTTATATTTTTGTACATCATTTCGGGAACAAATGAACCGCCAAAACGGCCATAGTAACCATTCTTATCAATTACTGGTATCATATTTCCGTATTTTTTCAATGAAACATTTTAATAGTTTTACATCTTTTATCCCGGGTTTCGATTCAAATCTGCTATTCAGATCAACAGCAATCAGTTTGTTTGCTTTAAGAGATTTTATTTGTGTTGAATTGGCAGAAGAAATACCACCACTAAGAATAAATTCCTTATCCAATGAATAGTGCAAAAGGATTTTGTGGTCGAACGATTTCCCGTTACCTCCATATTTTTCACCTGCAGTATCAAAAAGGAACATTTTACAAAAATCCAGATAACCCGATAAACCGGGAGGAAGAGTCTGCGCAACAGAAAAAGCTTTAATGATGTTGATATTGATAGAAAGTTTGCTGCAATAATCAATAGTTTCATTGCCATGCAACTGAATCAGATCGAAAAAACCACTATGAGCTATCTTCATTGCATTTTCAAAAGGTTCATTAACTAAAACAGCAACCCTTTGAATTGAGGATGGAATATATTTTACAAGCTTCCCTGCAGTTTCCAGGCTGACATATCGTGGTGAGCCCGGATACAGAATAAAGCCCATATAATCAGGTTGAAGCACGGCAACTTCTGCAATATTATACGGGTCTTTCAGACCACAGACTTTTATTTTTAGTTCTTTCATCAATTCAATTTTGCTCGTTTTTGACTGACAAGACTCCAAATTGTTTGAGTTCGGTTATAAATGTTCTGCAGGTTTTGCCAGGGTCCGGAGAATTCATAAATAATTCGCCTATCAGGAAGCCATTAAATCCTGCATTCTTAAGTTTAAGGTAATCTGATGGAGATTTAATTCCACTCTCAGCTACTTTTACCACATCCCGGGGAATAAGGTGTACGAGACGGGCAAGAATTTCATGGTCAACCCTTAACGATGCAAGGTTCCGGCTATTAATACCAACCAATTGAGCATCATGAGGAATCATTGAAAAATCATTTTCATCGTGGACTTCGACCAGAACTTCAAGATCGAGAGACCGGGCAAATTTATGGAGCTGTTCTATCCTGTCTGGCTGATGCAATCCGGTTATCAATAAAATCGCATCAGCTCCTATTGAACGGGCTTCAATAATCTGATATTCATCCACAATAAAATCTTTACACAGAACTGGACAATCATTAAACTTCCTGGCAATCATTAAATCGGCAGATGAACCACCAAAGAATTTTGAATCTGTAAGAACCGATACGGCAGAAGAACCTGCCTGAATATACTCACAACATACTTTTTCGGCCAAAGCATACTCATTTATTATTCCCCCGGAAGGAGATCTGCGTTTGAATTCGGCTATAATACCAAATTGATCTTCAGGGAGGAGACAATCTTTCAGAGATAAAGGCCGGCGCCTGAAAAAAATACTCTTCTCCAACACATTAACAGGGTGAAGAGATTTGTGTTCTTCCACTTCTCTGTATTTATTAGCAACAATATGATCAAGAATTGTCATGGTATGAAAGTTATTTTTTTGATTAAATGGATATCCTTGTTATTGCATATTGATTAATTTTTTGAACAAAGCGGAAGCTTTTCCAGAAACAACAGACTCATGAGCCAGAGTCAGGCTATCATCAAGTGTTTTAGATTCGTCGATACAACAGATGGCCAAAGCAGAATTTGCTACTACAACAGAATGCTGTTCAGTAGTTGCCCGGTTTCCCAGTACGGAAATAAATATTTTTGCTGCCTCCTTCATCGTTTCTCCACCTGCAATACTTTGAGGATTTACTTTTTTCAGGCCATTTGCCTCGAAGTTTACAAGTGTTTCACCTTTATTAGTGAAGAGTTTCACCGGTGATGTTAACGAGACTTCATCATAACCATCGAGTGAATGAAGCACTGTAAATTTTTTATTTTCGGTCTGGAGAAAATAGGAATAAACTCTACCTACCTCCGAACTGTAAACTCCTGATAATTGATACATTGGGTTAGCCGGATTTACTAAAGGACCGAGCATATTAAAGAAACTTTTTATACCTAACTGTCTCCGTACAGGGCCAACCACCCTGAGTGCCGGATGAAATAGTGGTGCATGAAGGAAGCAGATTCCTGTTTTATCAAGGTCTTCCTGAAGTTTATTTTCTTCATTTGAAAACCTGTAACCCAGATGTTCCATAACATTCGATGAGCCACTGACAGATGTAGCCCCATAGTTTCCATGTTTTATAACGGGGTAACCGGAAGCTGCCACTACAAATGAAGATAATGTTGAAATATTGAATGTGTTTTTCCCGTCACCACCTGTTCCACAAAGGTCAATTCCGAAGCCATCGTTCAGATTAACACGTATAGCAAGCTCAATAAGGGCCTGACGAAATCCACGTAATTCTTCAATTGAAATCGACCTGATTATAAATGCTGTCAGTATAGCTGCAATCTGAGCATCGTTAACCTCATTATGTGCTATACCATACATGAGCGACTTTGATTCTTCGAAAGTCAGCTTTTGACATTCTATCAATTTAATCAGTAATTGTTTCATGTGTTTAAATTTTAATTTTTTATGGTCACATGGAACTCGCGATGAATTTAAACATGCTTATTTGTGAATTTAAGCATGTTAAATTCATGCTCGTTTCATGCAATTCTGTTTATTTTAGTTACGAGATTTTAAATTATCATAGAGTCCTGATTAAGTAAGGTACATTATCAGAATTTCTTCAACCAGTTTGAAATGATGTTAATACCTAATGGTGTTAAAACAGATTCCGGATGAAACTGAACACTGCAAATATCAAATACCTTATGGCTCAATGCCATTATTTGTCCATCGCTATCAACCGCTTCAATTTTCAGACAATCGGGAATGTTTTTATTCTCGACAATCCATGAATGGTAACGTCCACCTTCGATGGCATCTGGTAACCCTTCGAAAAGGTAATGTTTAGGATTACTGAAAATAATCTGTGTGGCAACACCATGATAGACATTATTAAGATTCTGAAGTCTTGCACCAAATATTTCGGCAATGGCCTGCTGACCAAGACAGACTCCAAATATTCTTTTTGTGGATTTGTACCGGGTAATAAGGGGCTTAAGTAACCTGACTTCGGAAGGTAAGCCCGGGCCTGGAGAAATAATAATTCCATCGTACTGATCTACATCAGCAATCGGAATTTCATCGTTTAGAAAAACATCTACCTGGTGATTTCCTATCCGTTGCACATACTGCACAAGATTATAGGTAAATGAATCATAATTATCGATAACTAATATTTTTGCCATATTCTTAAAATTTGACGAATATTTCTGCTTTTTCTAATGCCAGTCGCAATGCATCCAGCTTATTATTAACCTCCTTTAGTTCCCCGTCTTCATCAGAATTGATAACAATTCCCGCGCCTGCCTGAAAATTTAAAATTCCTTCCTTACTGAAAAATGAACGAATAATAATTGCATGATTAAGAGAGCCATTTAGTCCGATATAACCTATGGCTCCCCCATAATATCCGCGGGATGATTGTTCCATCT
>JAPLEB010000012.1 GCA_026391555.1 Bacteroidia bacterium
TGCATAACTGTACACACCATAAAAGTTAAGTAATATCTGTTTATCTGAATAATCTTCAGGAACAATAAATTCAAGTTTATAGACGTATGGTGTATCATGTTTAATGGCAAATCCCTGCATCTGACATTCACCGGGAACCTGGATATTAGCCCAATCAGAAAAGTCTATGTTGTTTTCCCAAAAATGAGCAGGAGGATTCATACTAAATTTCCATTTTCCGTTTAAACTAATTTCGGAGTTCTTTACCCCGTGAACTTCAATACCAGACTGCACATATCTTATTCCACAAGAAAACGAAATTAGACCGGTCATGATTAAGATTTGAAAAAGCTTGTTTGACATGGTTGAATGGTTTAAGGGCATCTCTAAAAACCTATTGTTGATATAATCATTTGAATGTTAACAACATAACTATAATATAAAAGATATATTTGCTTAGTTTTACAGTATTAATATAAGCAAAATGAAAAACTTTAATTCACTTGGGCAATTTGCTTTTTCATTTTTGTAAGGTTTTGGTGGTTGAATATCCAAAGTTGCTAGAAGAATCTGGATTAATTCTGTGCAGGTAAGTTGATTATGATTACATTGGTTTTAAGCACTCACAGCTCCGGCTTTTATGTAATTTTCTGCTAGAGCTTCTACTTCGTCATCTGTCAGGATATTTTCTATTGACTCTGATGGGATTTCAAAAAGTATTTTCTGAACTTTATCAGGAGCTAATTCCATCTCTCGATAAGTAATATCAGATATAACAGCAGTTTTTTGTCCTGATTTTATTTCTTCCATCAGCAAAATTGACCATTATTTAAACTCTTCATCGAAACACCCAAACGGGTGTTTTTAGCGAGGAGCCAGCTTGCAGGGGCGGCGCGTTACCTGGCACAGCCATCTGGTTGATTGTCCAGGTTGCGAGCAAGGAAAGAGTCCCGGTAGACGGACAGGGATTGTCATGGTATGATAAAGTTGTCGAGGTGGTAAAGACCCGGTAGGTGGGCAGTTGTTGTCTCGTTGAAGAGACTTTGCTTTATGTTTAGGCTATATTTTAATCAGTCAGTTCTATATCCCCTTAATCTTCAGTCTTTTTAGAATAATATTAACTGCTTCTTTATCAAAATGTTCAGGGTCAAATTCTTCTCCCAGCCATTCAATGATGTTGTCGTACTCTTCATGCTTTGGTTGTTTTAATATTTCTAACATATCTGAATAGCCCCATACACCACCACAATCTTCTGGGGGACAAGCCATCTTGCCTTCCAAACAGATTAGGAATATCATTTTTTCATTACCAGGAAGGATTTTTTCTAATAATACATCGTGTACCCAACCATCTCCAAAGTCATATTCATAAATTATTTTCTCTTTCTCCTTTTTTAACACATCGGATATTTTGATTTTCTTGTAATCTACATTATTCATCTCACCCCATGTGTCATCGCCCGGTATTCTCTCTGTGTAGAAAGTCTGGTCTTTAATAAATTGGTGCAAATGAGAATTTCCCCAACCCATTGAGACTTGAATTATCATATGAAAATCAGACAATAACAAGTTCGAAGGGATCAATAACCGTCTCCAAATCTTAGGTTTAAATCTTGTTAAAGCTATTTGAATCTGATATGTTTGCATAAGTATAGTATTTTTTTCAAATATATAAAAAATGTCAATCCGAAAATCCTAAATCGGTTACAAGGAATATCGGTATGGTTGCTTAGCGTCGATGTCAAGTTGGGATGGTTTTTGCCAGTCCCGGTAGGTGGGCTGGCTTTTATTTCTGTCTCGGTAACAATTGTCTTGTTATGAATACTTTGTCTTTATATTAGTCAAGTTTAGTTAATATAATAGTCATGATTCAGAATCAATTTCAAATTAAGAGAAGTAAAAAAAATAAAGTAAGAAAGAGTGAAATTTATCTTTTATAAAGAACTGTTAACGCTCTCATTATTGAGGATGGTATACACGACTGGTGTGTTTCGTCAGGAAAAACATGGGTTTCAACTGTCAGTCCGGTATAATTCCGGGATTGCAACAGAATAGCCATTTTTTTCATATTGGATACCATCAGAGAATCTTCAGATCCGCCAGTGCTCATGAATAGCTTTGCATTCAGATCTTTATGTGAAAATGCATACTCTTTCTCATAATTAAAAAGAACGCCTTTATCATGACCTATGGCAGGGCTCCCGGCATAATAAATGTTAAATAATCCCGGTTGTTTGAATAAAACGTATAGAGAAAACAGTCCTCCATAAGAGTAACCTCCTATACCTCTGTTTGTTGAAGAAACACGATAGTTAGACTCAACAAATGGGAATACCTCTTTGATAATAAAATCCAGGAATATTCCAGCTCCGCCGGTCCTCACTTCATATTGCCTGCCTGTAAGACCTGATAGCATTTTTGCCCATCCTGCGTCCACTGAAGGAACGTTTGTAGGAGTAAGATCTCTTGTTCTCCAGGCAGCCCAATCGCCCATGTCCTTTATTTTGTACCCTATCCCGATAACAATAATTTCAGGTTCTGTAATGGCCGGTACCTCGAAAAGGCTTACCATATTTGCCACCATTGGAAATGTCCGGTTGGCATCAGTAATGTACAGTGCCTGATAAATCTTTTGAGGATCAGTAAAATAGCTTACCGGAAGCTTAACGTAAATGTTCATTTCCTGGTTCATGATTGTCGAATGAAAAGTCCTCAATTCAGTGTCAGGAATTGATGCCACAGGAAAATTTTCAGCCTTAGGTTGTGTTTTGTCATGTGAAGCCACATCTGATAAAGCTGCCAACAATAATGACATTAGAAGTAAGATTTGTTTTCCAGACCGAAGAAATAAATGGGTTTTCATAGACATATTTTTTTTTGATTAAGGAAACTAATTGTCAAGGTGTGATGCAAAAATTGTGACAAGCTTATTGCACGAACCCGCTTGTTAAAGGCAGGGCAAATTTAAAATCTGTCTCGCTGTTGAAGAACTTATTCATCTGTGTCCTGTCGAGTTGTGAGGCAGGGACGGGTTGTAAACCTCTTCCCGCAAACTTTGGAATTATAAACTTTGCTTAGGGTTGTTTAGTTTGCGGGATGTGGTTTACAGTAGAAGGGACGGCCATGCCTAGATTGAAAATCCAAATCCATTTACATCTTTATCTGAAGTTAAATGATCAACCATGACAGGAGTTAAGTATTTGTTATTAAGTTATTTGTATTTATTGTAATATGACCGGTCAAAAGTGGTCAATACGTTCTGTTTTATAAGAAGTCGACAGTTTGATCTTACTTTTTAGTATCTTTTAAATATAATTCGACTTTATTGGCAATTTCTTCCATTGGTATCCAAGCACTTTGTGAAAATGATCTATTCCACATATTTGTTCCTTTAGTACCTACATTTTCAACATCCTGATCAGGTTGTTGAGAAATTCCGGGAGACCAATTAGCATATATTTCACACTTTCCTTTAATTGTCCAAGAAGCATTTGTGATTAAAATAGAATATTTCACAATAACAGCAGAATTAAGAGGGGAAGGTCTTGTTTTAATTTGGATAAGTGTCTGTGAATTATTTTCAATATCATATCCTAAGTCAAAAAGTGCTTTAATTGTTGCGTTGTAAAACGATGGTGCATATTTGCCACTTGTATCAACTAGTTCTATTTCATTCTGTATAGGCCCTTGGGTTTGTGATAATTGAGTGCTTGCGCATCTTGCAAATAGGATTATTGTAAGTAATAATAAAACTATTTTTGTTCTTCCTTTTTGCATTGTCTTATGATTTTAGCTGTCAATATACAATTTGTTTCCATCATGACAAAACATTGAGCTTTTGCAAAGGTCGGTGATAGTTAACGTCATTCTTTTTATAACTATTAGGAAGACAAGAGACGAGAGACGAGAAATGATGGGACACCATACCTCTCAGGTTACTGAGCACTATCTGGAGAGTCTGGATATGGATAAAACTTGGGAGATCAATGAAGGACTTCTATAGGATAAAAAAGTCAGTTATCTTTACATAAATCCTCAAAAATCAACCATGCATCAAAAAAGCAACACACTCTATTTTTCACTGACCGAAAAAAAACTTATCAAAAAACTTCTTGATTCAAAATACGGAATGGAAACCAGCCCTTCCGACTACGATACTACTGGTGGTGACTATGATGTGGGTGTTGAGGGCCACATTTTTCAAAATACCGGCGAACATATAAGTGGATCCACAATAGAACGATTAACGGGTCTGCGTAATGAAAAAAATACTGGTGTTTCACTTGCCACCCTGACGATAGTGGCCAAATACCTAAATTTTGGGTCTACTATTCGGTTATTACACGTACTCGAAATTCAATTGGCAAGTAATTTCAAAAACAATGGTCCCTTTGATCTGTCCGGTTTGCTGGAAAAATATACAATATGCCTTAAATTTGGCGACAATATGAACTTTTCTTACATAGCTTTTCATTGTTACTTTGATGAATAATAAAAACTATGGGAAGTAAAATTAGTAAAGAACAGTTAACCAATTTAATAGTAGATAATGCTATTAGTTTACTTGAAGAGGCTTTAAAGAGTGAAGAGAATGCTATCTCGTTTGGAAATAATTTATTTGAAAAATATCATGTCGGCTTATCTGCCCGAGAAAACCTTTTCGAGAAATTCTATATCACTTTTGTTCCATATTTTGGTAAATATTTGTATGGATACGATGTTGATGAAGAAGATTATTGCTGGCCTTATGAAATTGATGAGACAACGTCGGATTGTATTAAAAATTATATTTCACAACAAAAGCTTAACAGATATGAAGAGACCCAGGAAAACCTTTTCAACAAGTTATATAAAATCAATATGGATACAGAACACTATGACATGTTAGAGTTAATTCTGACTCCTTATCATAACGATTTATTTTATATCTCGGCACTTATGCTTTTTGAAGAAAAGCATGAATTATTTGAAAAACAGATAGTAAATTAAATTTAATGGAAACATACATAACCTCGATCTTACAGAAGGGAACAGGATATTCCCTTCAAAAATTATTATTGACGAGCTTGGTATAACATAAAAAATTCCAGAATTTTTCAGAGGCAATGAAAAAACAATACTGTTCAACAGAATCTCAAGTTACATAATCATTGCTCAATATTAGTTTGTTTTTCTAGTCCTGGCAAGAGAGACACCATCAAGCCTTATTAGTTTTGAAATATGATCCCGTTATTATAAAGCCATTTAGACATTTTCCCATATACTTCAGTAACAGAATTACCATTAAATTCCTTTTTTTCTTCCATAAATCCACCAATAAAAGTATCAAATATCTCATTTTTCAATTTAATGACTATTGGATTAATTTTTCTGTCATAAATTGTCAGTTTACCTGAGAACATAACCCATTCTTTTGATTTCAAGTGTTTTCCAACAACTTCCTGGTCAGCTTGATATATGATTTTTACTTTTGGCAATTAAGGATAATTTTTTAATCGTCAATTCAGTTATAAATTTTTCTTGATTGTTTCAAGTCTTTATGTTGTCCTCAACTATTTTCTTTACCAGTAATGAAATGTCCCGATAAAATATTGTTTCCTCTTTATCGGGAAGGTAAAAATCATCTGGATATCTGATACTCACTCCAAAGTCAGTTAAACTACCTAAATCGATATCAAAAACTTTATTATCAACCTTTTTACATTCTAAAAGTAGGAAGTCTAAATCATGAGTCTTTGGAAAATCTATATTCTGAAAGACCAAGTAAGCTTTAAGAAACTTTTCTACTGCTTGTTGAGCATGATAACAAATTGAACTTGCAAATAATTCAGGTTCGGATTTAAATAGATTTTCAATGACAGCAATATCTTCGTTAGCACGAAAAATCCAGTTTTTAAGATAATCATTCTGGTCATTTGTCATAGCAGGATACCCTCTCTAAGAATTTTTCTAACAATGTGTCCAGGAAGATTCTTCTTTCTTTCTACCTCTGATTTACTCTGAATCAAGATATCAGAACGAATCCCGATTGCAAGTAATGATTTACGAATCTTGGTTCTTATAGGTAATTTGTCTCTCGGTAGAAGCTCAGCATAAGTAATAAGGAGAATATCATAGTCACTATCAGAAGAAGCATTTTTTCGAGCACGAGATCCAAAAAGAAGCACTTCAGCATCAGGTAAATACTCACGAGATGTTTGTTTAATTATATCGATTTTATTTTTGTCTCTTTTCATGTGATTCCTCATATTACCAACAAAGATACAGTTTTTTCCAGATTAAGTTTATCCTTATAGTTATAGGCTCTCATTATTGATAATGTCCCGACTTTAAACTAGATGATAGTAGGAGTATCCTTGCGATACAAATTTGTAGAACTGGGAAATCCCGATAAATATATTGAGATTGACTCGTATCTGAAAGTTTGTCAAAGTTGTATATCCCGGTAGGTTGGCAGTTGTTGTCTCGCTGAAGAGACTTTGCTTTATCAGTTATGGTTAGTGTCTTAGAACTATCTAATATGCAGAACATCAATCATTAACCATACGGCCTGCTGGTATGAGCAGAAAGCGTTGGTGGCGCAGCCACGCCGACCATCAGTCCTGGTGCTTTAGCCAGAAAACTGTCCCGGCGGACAAGACACCATGGCGCAATTTTTGCCAGTCACGGCGAAAGATAAATTTTCCCCGGTTGCAGGAACTGTCCAGAGCCGGTTTTACGAAATTGGTAAACGGACGATAAGTTTTGCGTCATGAGGAAATTGTCCAGGTGTAATGCAAAAATTGTGACAAGTTTATTAACTTTATTGACCGTGTTAGGTGTTCGTAGCAATTATAAATCGTCATGCAGAGTAGTACAATCAGGGAAATTAGATTGCAAAGTGAGGTACAATCATAATAATGCAATAAATCTTAAACAATATTTTCTCTTTTCTTCCATTCCTCTCTTACTTTTTTTCTTCCAAGAACTATTGGTAGTCCTGTAACTAAAAATAAAGGAAGAAAGATCCCTACCATCAGCGGTTTAAATATTAAAAAACCAATTAGGCAAACTGAATAAGTTATTGCTAAAACTATCAAAAGGGTAGTTGCATCTTTATCCTTTTTCTTTAATTGATCGATGGTCAATTCTTCTGGTTTTTCTTCTGCCATAATTATAAGTTTATAGTTGATCTATTTTTTTAGCTCTGAATTTGGTATCTCAAATTTATGAAATGATTTAGCCAAAGGCAAATTTATTCTATCCGGTCATTTAGAATAATAGAATCGTAATTAACGATGTCGAAGTTTTTCATTTTCTTGATGAGCAAATTATTAAGACTTATCAGAAGGGTTGCCAATTGGTGGCTTCACATTCTGTGGCAAGCCGGTAGTGTTTTTGATAACCAGATAAATCTTAAGTATAGGTTTGATAAACTTATGCGGGTTATCTGTCAAGTCCCTCAGTATGGGTACGTATGGCCCCCAAAAGAGTAACTTGTTAAAAGATTAAAATTCAACGCTTTAAAAAAGTAGTTACTTAAGAGATAATAGTCTTGGTGCAGAATTAATTATTAATCACGGGAGGGAGAAAAATTTTAAAATTCTTTTCTGGGCTGGTTTTGCTAGCTCTTTGCTAAGCCTTTGGCATTAGAGTTGCCTCGAGGGGGCTTAGCAATGGGCTTGCAAAAGGAATTATATTTGAATTCAACAGTTTTAATAGAGAACATGTAATTGTTTTATTATAAAACATTTATTATCTTTGTCTTGAATTTAATTAAAGAAAGAATAATTATGAGCATAAAACTGTCGCAAAAACAAATAGGTCAAAGGATAGCCGAACTTCGTAAAATGAAGGGGTTGACCCAGGAAGATTTGTCTAAAAGTGTCAAGATTTCCAGACCTTCATTGACTCAAATTGAAAATGGCAACAGAAATGTGGATATTATGGAATTGCAGAGGTTGTCTATTGTCTTGGGTTTCTCTTTAGATGAATTTATGTCTAAAGATTTTACTGTTACTCAAGATGTTGTAAGTATTACAGAAAAAAAGTCAAAAAAAATTGAAGAACGTATTTCTGTCCCAACCTTGCAGGTCAATAAGTTTAAAAACGTCTTGTTATATATTTTGGAAAGATGTGCAGGAAAACCGAATGTAGGGGAAACTGTACTATATAAACTGCTCTATTTTTCCGATTTTAATTATTATGAGCTTTATGAGGAACATTTGACTGGTGCTAAATACCGGAAATTGCCTTATGGTCCAGTCCCACAAAAAATGGACGCAATAATTAATCAAATGATTGATAAGGGTCAGTTACAAAGAGTAAAAACCGAATATCACGGCTATTCGCAAACACGTTACCTGCCTTTGGAAAAACCAAATTTAACTGAACTGAGAGCTAGCGAAAAAGAAATCATTGACAGAGTTATTGAACAAATGAGTGATTGGTCTGCATCTGCAATCGGTAATTATTCCCATAAGGATATGCCTTGGTTAGCATCAAAAGAAGGAGAAGAAATAAATTATGAATTAGCATTTTACAGGGATTCTCCTTTCTCAATAAGAAATTATGGAAACGAAATTGAAGAACAATGACTTTTGATGAACTAAGAGAATTTAAAAAGGATTTAAAATCCCTTTTAAAAAAATACAGAACGTTGAATGATGATTTGGACATAGTAAAAAAAGTTTTGGAAATAATGCCAGATGAAAGACCTCCGTTCAGCTTTCGTATTGATAATTTGGGATTGAAAACTTGTATAATAAAAGTTAAAAAAATTGCTTGCAAAGCATTAAAGGGGCGAGGAGTAAACTCAGGTTTGAGATTGATCTATGCTCACTTTCAGGAAGAACAAAGAATAACTTTTATTGAACTATATCATAAGAACGATAAAGAAAACGAAGACAGGCAAAGAATTATTGACAATTTTAAATAGCATTTATGAAACACTAGTGATGCGTTAACTTTTTAATTTATTTTGTAAAATGTTGATATATATTTAATTATAAGCGTTCTTTGATTTTTTGATTTGATTTGTGCGGTAGCTTTGTGAGAAATCACAGGGTTATGAATAACGGGAAGTATGTTTTTGCTCAAGTTTTATCACTTATAAACAGCTATGAGTTTAGTAAATGTGTAAAGCGTTACAACGGCAATTGAGCCAATTATGAGCCAATCAAAACATAATTAGTTCCAGCTCCAATGTCACCTGCTCTTCTTAAAATTTCATATTTCTCAACAAGTTCTGATAAATCTCTTGTCGCTGTGGCCTTAGATACATTGTTTAGATACTGATACTCACTATTCGAAATTTTACCTTTTTCTTTAATGAATATAATTGCTTATTCCTGCCGATCATTTAATCCAAGAGATTTAAGATATTTCTCACTGAATATGTCTTTTCTAAACTCCACAAAAAAGCCCGACATATCGTAGTAGTACAGAGGTTGAGGTAAACCAGCATCAATACATTCTTGAATCATCTTTAAAGTTCCACGACCCCACGAATCAATAAAACCGCTTCTGAAAAGGGCGTTGGCAATATCCGGATTATTAGGTTTTGATGGATGTTTTGTCAAAAGATTTTAAATTGGAACGATTTCTCCTTTATCATTCTTTCCGATGAAAATACGCCCGCCATTGGCATTTGCAAAACCACAAATCCATTTAAGGTATTCACCCTCCCAGGTTTCCTTAAATTCTATGCTTTGATTTTCAGACATATACTTATTTTAAAAGTTTATTGTAATACCGGTTTCGCTGTTTGAACATTTTGTCAAAATAATCAATTTTTGAATCTCTGTAATCGAAAATTACAGGTGGTTTTCCTGAACGTTGGATTCGACCTATATATTGAATCAATTTCCCTTCAAAGGCAAACGGGTAAACGATAAAAAGACATTCTAAATTATCAAGATCAATACCTTCTCCAAAGTATTGTCCTGTTGAAATTGCAATTTTGTAATGACCTTGTTTTAATTGTTCCAATTTACTCTTCCGGTTTTTTTCGGAATCATCCCCATAAATGGAGATTGTCTCATACTTGTCTTTAAGATAAAGATTCAATATCTCTACATGTGCTTTTCGTTCAGTAAGTACTAAAACCGATTTAAAGCGGCCAATATTATTTTCCAGATCTTTAATTATAAGAGAATTACGTTGAGTATCATGAATCAGTATCCGTGAAATTGTCTCGTACTTATCAATTTTGTAATCAAATGGAGCATAAAGGTCTGTTAACCTGATATTAATCTCAACTTTAGTTTGGTTTTTTCTAATCTCATTTATTTGATCAGCATTGTATAAAATATTCCCGATATAGACATATATAAGTTTTTCGTCATTATTCTTGCGTTTTGGAGTGGCTGTCAAACCATACAAATAGAATGAATTGAAGTTAACAATTGCCTCTCTGAATGATTTTGCAGGTATATGATGACATTCATCAACTATGATAGTTCCAAAACTATCAGATATTTTATCGATTTCATCGTTTCTGGCAAGCGATTGAATCATCGCAACTGTTATCTCTTTGCCGACTTTAAATTTCTGATTGCCAATCTGGCCGATTTCTTTTTTAGGGATTTTAAGGAAACTCTGTATCCGGTCAATCCATTGGTCAAATAATTGTTTCCTATGAACAATGATTAAGGCTGGCTGCCTTTTTTGTACAATTATTTCAAGCCCGATAATCGTTTTACCTGAACCGGGAGGAGAAACAATTACTCCAAAATCTTTGTCTAAAGTCTTTTCTATGGCTAATTCCTGATGTGGTAATAATTCAATTCCTGAATCAAAATCAATGTAATCAAGCTTCTTACGATTATCAATAATTTTAAACGAAAGGTTTTCCTTTTTGCAGAAACCGACAAGTGTTGCAACAAAACCTCTGGGGATAATTACCCCATCTGAAGTTTCTTCAATTAA
The DNA here is from genome assembly GCA_026391555.1 of Bacteroidia bacterium. Lineage (GTDB taxonomy): Bacteria > Bacteroidota > Bacteroidia > Bacteroidales > VadinHA17 > LD21. The sequence goes on from JAPLEB010000012.1 coordinate 10,888, forward strand.
CCTGAAATATTTTTCAAGGTTATAAGTTGATCTACCCATGTTCTTTTTAACCATATAATCTGAATTAAGAAAGTTCAGATTATCACGGAGAAATTCGATAAGTTTTTTGCTTAGCTGAAAACGTTTAAGGTAAATCAGTCTGTCAATTTGTATTTCAATTTCATTATGAGAATTTGAGGAAAAATTTGATCTCATGAACTCCTGTGGTTTCTGGTCGAAGAAGTTTTCATACAGAATCCGGAAATCTGCTTTTGAGAGTCTTCGAAAGCTTCTTATCGCTTCAAATTGATCAACAAATGGTTCTGAAGTACCTGGATTTAAGAAGGCGGAATTGCTGTTTTTAAGAGCTTTGCCGTTTAAGGGCAATGCAATCAGATTGCCAAGACCCTTCCCCGAATGGAAATCCTGATTAGGAAATAACCTGTCAAAACTTGGTTCTTTCTCGAACGGTGAAATAATTGAAGCCTCTCTTAAAAGTTCAAACAATAATTTCCTGGTTTGTTCTGCCGGAAGGTTTTCTTCGAAGAAAACCCATAGATGTCCACCATTACCCGAACGGGAACGTTCAATATATGCAGGTATATCGTATTTAATACAAGTTGAATACAACTTAAAAATAGAATCATTCCAGTTTTCATCGTCAAAATCGGCCGCGATAAAATGTGAGGTATTATCTTCTAAAAGAGGATAAATTCCAACTGTTTCGCTTCCCTGGAAATGGCGAAGGATTACATCATTTGTAAAAGGCTGATATTCTTTCTTAGAATAATCCTTAAATGTTCCTCCTTTAGCTGTATGCTCTCTATAATCGCTCCAATCAACCTTATAAGCAGGCATATAACCGCTTTTACCATCCTTTTCCCAATGGGTAGCATAAACATCCTGCCTGCCATTGAAAAAGGATTTGAATAAGGCTATATTTTCAGGAGCGGATTGCATTTGATCGTTAATCTTTTCTGTTTAGTTTTGATC
>JAPLEB010000032.1 GCA_026391555.1 Bacteroidia bacterium
CGATTACGACAAAGTTTATGGCGTAAGATTTAAAAACCGTATGAATGGTGAGGCTGCATTGTTTCTCAAAGCAAAACTCATGCTTCATGCTGCAAGCCCCGCCTTCAGTGCAACAAATGTCGCTACCTATGACGATGCAGCAAATGCGGCCGCAGCACTTCTGAAATTACCCGGTGTAGGTGGACTTAACAAAATGACAGCTACCAGGAATGAATATTACCTGAGCATTTCAGATCCTGATGTATTATGGAGAAGAAACCAGTCTACCAACTCCTCAAATCTGGAAGCCAATAATTTTCCACCGTCATTGTATGGAAGTGGCCAGGTAAATCCGAGCCAGAATTTTGTGGATGCATTCCCGATGAAGACAGGTTATCCTATCCTGCATGGTTTAAGCGGTTTTGGTGCGGCAACCCCATACCTGAACCGTGACCCGCGGCTTGCCAAATATGTTATTTATAATGGAGCAACTTTTAAAAACGTTATAAATACGGTATCCAATCCCAAAGACGGTTTTAATGCAATTGAAACATCCACAAGAACAGGATATTACCTCAAGAAACATTTGTTAAGCACGGTAAACCTTACTCCGGGGGGTATTGCAGGTCAGACACATTTCTTTACATTGATGCGTTACACTGAGGCCTTCTTAATGTATGCCGAGGCGGCAAACCAGGCATGGGGACCCGATGTTGATGGTGGCGCAAATGGGTTTACAGCAAGAAGTGTTGTCGCTAAAATAAGATCTACCGCAGGGATCACCCCCGATTCTTATCTTCCGCTGGTTATAACAACAAAAGACATGGATGATCTCATCCGGAATGAACGCAGATTGGAATTGTCTTTTGAAGGATCACGTTTCTGGGATATCCGCCGATGGAATGATCTGGCGACAATGAAGGAAATGGTTAAAGGTACAAACGATGGAGGATTGACGTCCCTGGATATTGAAAACAGAGCCTACAAGGATTATATGATCTATGGCCCTGTACCGGACTCTGAAGTTAAAAAAGGTCTGATACAGAACTTTGGGTGGTAAATAATAAATAAAAAAGTATAGAATTATGAAAAAAATTATAGCATGTATTGCTTCAGCTCTAATATTCGCATCGTGTGAAAATATCCCCTTTGATTATCAGGATTATAGTTTTCAGGCAGTATATTTCCCGTTTCAATACCCTGTCAGGACACTATCGCTTGGCAATGACAAGATTGATAATTCGCTTGACAAACAGCATATCTTTCATATAGGAGTTTCCATCGGGGGTTTATATCTTGAAAATTCAAAATCATGGAGTGTCGATTATACAGTCGATAATTCGTTGGTTGAAAACTATCTTGTTAATGCATCTAACGATACCCTGTTTGTTTTGCCACCAAGTTACTATTCTTTAGATCCTACCGTAACCGTAACCATACCCGCTGGAAGTTTCTCCGGTCTGATCAAAGTCCAGCTGGCCGATGCCTTCTTTTCGGATGCTAAAGCAGTTAAAGGAAATTATGTGATCCCTTTAATAATTACGAGCACCTCAGCAGATTCTATTCTTTCAGGAAAGGCATTGCCAAATCTGACAACTCCTCCTAACAGACATATTGAATCTGATTGGATAAGCCAGATGGCACCAAAGAACTATACTTTGTTTGGAATAAAGTATATAAACCTTTATCATGGGACATGGCTCCGCAGAGGCCTGATCGAGGAGAAAGATCCAACCAATACTACTGTTATACAGACAATTAAGATACATAGTCAATATGTTGAACGTGACCAGCTTGTTAAACTCACCACAAAATCAATGGCTGAGGTCACTTCAAATTTCGTGGGGAACAACTTTACAAGCACTATGAGTCTTACAATTTCAGGGACCACAGTAACAGTAGCCCCGGTAACAGGGGCTGCTCTGGCAGCGAACGGAACCGGAACATTTGTAACCAATGGACAATCCTGGGGTGGGAAACCTTACGATGCCCTATATCTGAATTATACCTATACACTCGCAAACGGCAACAAATGCTCTGTGATGGATACACTCGTCTTTAGAGATAGAGCTATTATTGTGCAGGAAGCACGACCAACGGTAAAAACTCCTTAAGGGAAAATTTTTTATATGAAAAAAGAAAGGACTGCCGGGGTATTATTAATTATTACACTATTTGTTTGTAAGGCAAGCTGTAAAGGGTATGTTAAACCAGTAAACCCGAATGCCTCGAAAGAGGCGGTGGAACTGTTGAACTATTTTTATAGTATCAAAGGTAAAGTAATAGTTGCCGGGCAGCATAATGTATTAGGAAAGATGTCGGAAATTGTCGACAGCGTAAAAGAATTAACAGGCGTATATCCGGCTATATGGGGAAGTGATTTTGGATTTGCCGATTCAACGCACGATATTGACAATATCGCTTACCGCAAATACCTTGTTCCTGAAATAATAAAACAGTACGAAAGAGGTGCAATTATTACTTTGACTTACCATCAGGCAAATCCTTTAATTGGAGAACCTTGCCAATTTAAAGGTGGCGTTATTAGCAAACTCACAGATGAACAGTGGAAAGAGCTTACTACTATTGGCACTCCTTTGTATGAAGAGTGGAGAAAGCAGATGGATAGATTTGCTCTTTACCTTAAGAAACTTCAGCAGTTGAAAATTCCGATCTTGTTCAGGCCTTATCACGAAATGAACGGCTCATGGTTTTGGTGGGGCGGCAGACCGGGGGAAGAGGGATTTATTAAATTATGGAAACAGCTTTATAACTATTACACCAACCAACATAAACTTAACAACCTTATTTGGGTTTGGTCGCCCGATAATCCAAAACACGGGCTTAAAGAATTCTATCCTGGTGATGAATTCGTAGATATGGTAGGCTGTGATATATACCCGAAAAAAGAGATCGAAGTTTACGGACAGCATATTTATGAGCAAATAGTTGGGATTGCCGGTGGAAAGCCTATTGGAATTGGTGAATGCAGTATTTTACCATCTCCTGAAATATTAGAACAACAACCCCTTTGGACATGGTTTCTGGCCTGGGGTGGGATGATATTCAGAAATGAGAAAAAGGATATTATTAATATCTATAAGAATCCTAAAACCAAAACTTTAGATGTTGAAAATTGAAAATATTACTCAATCTACAAATATTTTTATAAGACTATTTCGGCTATTCTGGTTATTAATTATTGACAGCATTTCCCCCCAATGAAAAAATCAATTAAGGATTATCTGACCAACAATATTGGAAGCCTGTTTTCCCACTATTCGAAAACAATATTTTTGTCATTGCCATTAACCATGTATTCCGGGCTAAGCTATGCACAGGAAGTTCCAAATATATTACTTATCCTGGTTGATGACCTGGGAGTGGGTGATTTGGCTGTTAATGGAAATCTGTTCATTAAAACTCCAAATATTGACAGCCTTGCTGGAGAAGCGATTTTCTATAAGGATTTCTATGTTAATGCCCTTTGTGCCCCCAGCCGGGCTTCCTTGCTAACCGGTCGTGATTTCTGGAAAACCGGGGTCTCAGGAGTACATGGCGGACGAGACTATGTAAATCTGGACGAGGTGATGTTTCCTGAATTGTTACAGCAGGCCGGATACGTGACGGGTATGTGGGGAAAGTGGCATTCCGGAAAAACTGATGGATATTTCCCCTGGGACAGAGGTTTTGACGAAGCGTATTATGCTACTCTTTATAATCACTTTAACAATGTTGGACTGCTAAATGGCAAACGGGTGGAAACCAAGGGCTGGGCTACAGATAGAATTACCGACTTTGCCATTGATTTTATCAAACGTAATTCAGAAAAAAAATTCTTTGCCTATGTTTCTTATATGGCTCCCCATGAACCATGGTATGCGCCTGAAGAATATACGGAAAAATATACCGGCATAGGTCTGTCAAAACCACTGTCAACCCTTTATGGAATGGTAGAACAGGTTGATTCAAATGTGGGCAGGCTTTTAAAAACATTAAAAGAGACGGGAATAGATAAATCAACAGTAGTTATCTTTCTGAGTGATAACGGCCCAACTCAATATTGCTCAAGGTTTGGTAAATTGAGTGATGAAGATTGGGGACTGCGCAACCCTCAGGGATTAAGAGGTGCTAAAGGAGATATTTGGGATAACGGGGTAAAGTCTCCGCTCTATATAAAATGGGAAGGTAAAACTGTCCCTCACATACAGTACGGCATTTGTTCCATTACTGACATTTTCCCGACCATACTAAATTTTGCTGGCATTGATGCAACGAAAATAAATGTGTCTTTGGATGGAGAAGACTTAAACCCATTAGAACCCGATTCTTTTAGGACGGAAAATAGAATTATTTTCCGTAGCAAAGATAACCCAAAATTCCCTGAAGAGTTTGCGCAAAACGGAGTAAGAAATCTACCCTATTATCCTATTGATAATAAAATTAAAGAAAGCCTATCTGCTGTCGATCAGACGATTAGTGTAAGAGATGATACGTTTAAACTGGTTCAGCAAGACTCCAATAACTTCCTATTCGACATGTTTTTAGATCCGCGAGAAACCAGTGCTATTAACGACAAAGAAGATATTACAGAAAAGCTTAAGAATCAATTGCAGCCTTGGTTTGATGAGGTGAAAAATGAGCCCCACGCTTTTGGAGGTCCAATTCACCAGATTGGACTTGCAGGAAGGGAACAAACCAAAATATACGCCTGCTCTCCCTCGGAAATTAGTTCGGGGCTTGACAATCACGGTCATTACCTGGCTAACTGGAAAAACGATGGCGATTATGCAATATATAAAATCAAAGTATGTACTCCCGGCAAATACCAAATCAACCTGGTGTACCGGATTCAGCCCCTTCATGAATATGAATTCACTGTATCGGCCGGTTCTGATAGAATATCAAGATCAATAATAAAGATTGAAAAGGATGCCTGGTTCGATACCTTGTTTGAACAGGAAAGTGCTTATGGTGGTATGAATGCAATTGGAAATGCAAAAATTGGTATCATTCAACTTGACAAGGATACTAATGAATTGAAAATTGAACTTAATAAAGTGCTGAGGAAACAAGAACCCCAGGCTGATTTTCAATTGTTGACAATAAATTTTACGAGAATAGATAATGTATCATTTGCTCAAATTCCATTTCCTCCTGATCGATTCCCTGTAATAGTGAATGGAACACTGTTGAACATAAACGACTGCTCAGGGAGAAGATTCTTCCTTGCCGGCATGGTCGACAACGAGCCAAATAGCGGTTGTCAGCTTTCTTTGTACAACCATGACGAGATGGAAACTCAGATTATGAACCATAAAGCACACGGCGCAACTGCCATGCGCTGGAATACATTTCTGTTTGGTAAAGATTTAAGATGGGATGCGAATGGTTATGTAACCGGGATGTGCGACAATGCGGTCGCAAACATAAAAGATGGACTGGATCTGGCTTATGAACATGGAATTGTTATACAAATTGTACTTTCTACTGCCCATTTCCTTTCATACGGATCGGCTGGGCAGACGCCTGAACAGGTGACTCGGGTAAACAACAACAAGTTTATGTTTGAGACTACAGGAGCTACTCAAGCCTATATTGATAACGTCATAAAACCTATAACACAAACTATAGGGGTTCATCCGGGCTTATTCGGTTACTGTTTAATCAATGAAGCTTCGGGTATGTATTATCCTGAAGATGCAGGAACAGGGACATGGTCGGATGTTAAGGTACATATGTCCAGCTTTCAGAAGTGGGTTAACCTGGTTGCTTCGGAAATTCACACTAATCAACCGGGCGCTTTATGCAGCGTTTCAGGCATAGCTTTTGGTTTGTATCAATATACTGATGCGATATTGATTGCCGCTGGAGGGAAAACCAATGGAACCTTGGATATCAACCAGCTTCAGTTTTATCCAGCAAACCATCCAGAAGACTGGTCACCGTTTACGCATACCATACAGCAATTAGTTACTGCTTATGGAGGGGAATTAAAACCTCTTATCTGTGGAGAAAGCCCAATAGAGGGAAATCCATATTTCGGACTGGAAGAGGGTCATGTCAAATTATGGGACATGGGAAATAATGGATATTTTACCTGGAGTTACAATGTATACGAAGGTATGACCACGGAAGAAAAAGCAGTTGTCGATGCTGCATACTCCGGTTTTTATGCTAGCCATCTT
>JAPLEB010000158.1 GCA_026391555.1 Bacteroidia bacterium
GTATGTCAACTTATGGCCTTGGGGTTGCTCACACAAAAGGAGCCTGATTTTCAAATCCCGGGGAACAGAAGTAGCAACAATTACAATATCGTGAGCCGGAACAAATCCTGAAGTTGAAGTAGTATAGGCATAAGAACCGGCGACCGCGGCTTCAGCGCTGAACCGCAATTTGCCGTCAGAGCTGATGTCGACATTACCCAAAGCACCCGCGTTGTAGGCTCCCCACTTCAATCCTGACCGTGTCGTCTGAACGGCTTCGTTTGAACTCCCGCTAATGTCAAGAGTCACAGTTTTGGTTATTTCGAAACTTTCTGCAATAGCAAGTAAAGAATGTGATCCATTCAAATTGCTTTGAGCCTGAGCAAAAAAAGTAAACAAAAAAGCTGAAAATAATAATAATAATTTTATCCTCATTTGAGTCTTAATTAACCTTTATAAATGAAACAACACTTACAGACAATATCTTCAAAATGCTATTTCTGTTGTTCATATTTTATATTTAATTCAAAAATAATCACATGTCCTGATTCACTTATTTCAGATACAAATAATTACCTTTGATTTATCTACAAAAACATTTAGCAAGTTAGTGTAGAATTGTATACGAAAAAATGTACAATTGTATCAATTTTGTGTACTATTTAAATATTTGTTATTTGGTTCCGGTCTAATAAAATGTCTTTTTTACTAATTATCAATCAGTTAAGTTATATTCAATGTATAATTAAAATCGATAAAATATTTATTTTGATTTTTATAAAATAAATTAATCCTCATTCTTTTGAAATATATAGACCCTCCCATATCAGGCGACCCGTCAATAATTGCTCAAAACATTGAACGATTAAATGTAAACATACATTGCTGCAGATATTGGTGGCTCAATCGTTGGAAGCATAAGAATTTGTCGTTCCCTTTCTGGAGGTTATATTGGAATGCAAATGAAGGAGCATATATTTTTTTAAAAGATAAAATTTATCTTACTCCTGATAAGATAATAATCATCCCCCCATTTACACCCTTTTCAACTGATCTTAATATGACACCGGAAAATGAGGACTATGGGCTTGAGGGTGGATGGATAAAAAGCAAGGAAATTAGAGACAAATCAATTAGCGATGGGAATGTCCTGCATTTTTATTTGCATTTTAATTTGGGATACCCTTTTGACAATGCCAGAAAATCGATTTATACAATAAGCCCCAGTTCAGAGGACATTGCTACAATTGAACAAATCATTCAGACATTAATAAGAGGCACAAGCAGGTTCACTTTAACTGAATCCTTTATCATAAATAAGCTTATATATTCCACCTTGGCTAAATTGCCCGGTGATATTTGGGAAGAGGAGGCTATTGATTCAAGAATATTTGAAGTTATCAAATATATGAACAGGAATCTGGGCAGTACCGTTATGAATCAGAAACTCGCCAGCCTGATTGGAATGGCCGCCAATTCTTTTGCAAGGTTTTTCAGACTACAAACCGGTTATGCGCCGAACAGGTATCTCACAAAAATTCGCGTCGAAAATGCTTGTCATCTTCTACTTCATACAAATCTCAGTCTAAAACAGATTGCTGAAGACTGCGGTTTTTTTGATCGTTATTATTTTACCAGGGTTTTCAATAAATCGATGAATATATCACCTGCGAAATACAGGAAAGAATATTCTCTCAAAAAAGCTCCTTATGTTATAAAATAACTTCCATCAGGCATTTACCATAAAAAACTCAAATGTTACTCTTCAGATTTTTTTAAATAAAAAGGAATATACCAGTTACTTTCGTCCAACAGTTTTTGTCTGATCGCTTCTCTCTGGCTCACATCATTAAATTTAGCAGCCACCTTATCTGCCAGAAATGAATTATTCTCCCTTCGTTTTGCAATTCTCATTAAATCATAGAAACGTTCACCTTCAAATGCCAATTCCCTGGCTCTTTCATCAAGTATCATATTTTCAAGAAATGTTTTTTTAGCATCGAGATTTCCGGCGTAATTATAATAACCAATTACCTTATTGGTGTATGGATCATGTTTATAAATAACATCGTTTTCAATGGTTACTCTTTCATAACCGTCAGCAAAATTCACTCTTCCTCTTACTCCAAGTTGATTCTTATTATTCTGGTAAGAACCTTCATTCAGAAACTTTTGAGCCAGGAGAGCATCTGTCCTTAATATCCCGCCACTAATAAATACCCTTTGAGTATGTATTTCAGCTTCATAGAGATGAACCGATGCGGCCCTGTAAATAATAAAATTAGCATCATGATCATAGCTATTCTTATTCAGAGAATATTTATAAACAACTGTATCAAAATTCTCCATTTTTTTTTGAACTTCTAAATAGTTTCCGGTTCTTTTAAAATCTAACATTAAATGCACGTCAATATCACTGAGAAGAACGCCATAATTTGAATAGACATACGATACATTATAACCGCGATAAAAATCTCCTGGTGTTCCCTGATTTAAAGGATTAAGATATGTTAATGCAGGATTAGTATTATTAATTATGATTTTAGTCCCATCCCAGATAGTTTCCCAATTTTCAACTGCAAATTTTGTTGGTTTGATCTGATAACTATTTGGGACCTTATCAGAAAACAAGTATTGTAAATTATTTTGTTGTCGGTTTGATTTATCAAATTTCAATACCAAAATATGTTCATCAGGATCAATACCGGAAATAATATTTTTCCAATTATCAGATGAGAACTTACTATCCAGGCCAAATTTAATATTGCCAGTCCCCTCATAATTGTATACAATTGGATCGAAATACTGCAGAGCTCTGGAATAATCTCCTTTGTATAAATACATCTGGCCCATTAATACATCCATAGCATATTGATTCCATACTGTTACATCCCAGGTTACATCGCCATTATTAATTCTTTGATTCACACCTACTGCTTTAACTTTAGATGCCAATTCATTTGTAAGTGTGTCAATAATTGATATTAAATCAATAAAGGCATTAGGAATTACCAGAGGTTCTGTTCTGGTGATAGTGTCGTTATGATATCCGTCTGCTCCGTAAATTATATCTATTGAGTCGGTGATTGATTTTGGTGAATTTACATAATCTACAATTTCATTAATACTTGTTAATGAGTATGGAATATAGGGGATTTTTCCATAAATTCTTGCCGCGTTGAAAAAGGCCCATGCCCTCATACATAATGCTTCGCCATAATATTTGTCATAATTTGTGACAGGAGCATTCTTATCCATCACTTCCGGGTGGTAATATTCAATTTTTCTGATAAAGTTATTACATGCTGCAATAAGAGTATATAAATTCAGGGGGGAAGCATATTTATTATTTTCAGAAACGCTAAAGTTATTAATTTCAATTAATTCTCTGTCAGCATTTTGTGTTATTTTACATAAATCACTTCTCAGGTCACCGAGGACAACAAGCTGTTCAACTAAATTTTGTTGAAGCGAGTATAGTCCAAGATCGGCAGATCTGTATTCGCTTTCATCTTTAAAATAATTTTCATCTTTAATATAAAGGCCCAAATCTGGTTCATATAACTTTTGGCATGATAATACAGCCAACACTTCAAAAAACATAGCAATTACAAGCCCTTTTCTGATAATGCGCATATTCTCAAAGAATTTTCGAATTTTTTGCATTTTAATGTTTTTCTAAATATTTTAAAACTGCTAATTATAATCCAAATTTTATTCCCAGCATTATGCTGGAATAAAACGGCATTAATCCGTAATCGATTCCCTGATCACGCGAGCTAAATGAAAAAGTAAACTCAGGATCATAACCCAGATAATTTGTCATAGTAAACAAGTTTGCAGCCGTCACATACGCGTGTATATTCCTGAAGATAAGTACCTTATCTGAAATCGTATATGAAAGAGACAATTGCTTAAGGCGCAAATAAGATGCATCTTCGACCCATCGGGATGAAAAGGCATTATTCCCAATCGGATCACCCCACAATGCCCTGGGTACATCAGTTTGCTGACCTTCATACTCCCAACGATTCAAAGTCGACACACTTTGATTGGAAAGGTCAGTCATTTTTTCATCCTGATATCTTACATAATTAAAAGCCATATTTCCGTGGGCAAATTGCCAAAAGAAATGTAATCCCCATCTTTTAAATGCAAAGCTGGTAGTTAATCCACCGAAATAATCAGGGTTAGAAGATCCCAGAATAACTTTATCATATTGGTTTATCACACCATCCGGAGCATTTTCCGGACCTGAAATATCTTTAAATTTTGCATCACCAACTCCATAAGACATTCCTCTATCATTGACCAGATCAGCCTGACTGGCCTCACCGGTTGTAGAAAATACACCCTCATAGGAATACCCATAAAAACTATTAGCCGGATTACCTACAGAATTTATAATCTGACATCCGTCCAGGTCTGAAACTATTTGTCCCCCTTGAAGGGAAGTAATTTTATTTCTATTGGAAGAAATGTTCATATCAATATCAAATTTAAAATTACTCGCATCCACAATCCTGGTAAAAAGAGATAATTCTTCACCTCTGTTATTTAAAGATCCATTATTTATTGGATAATAGCTATATCCTATATACGGATCCATTTTTTCGTAAATCAGAAGATCCCGGGAGTAATAATCATAATAATCGAATGAAAATCTGACCCGGTCCGCGAAAAGGCTAAGATCGGTGCCGATATTAAATTGCTTATTTTTCTCGGCGGTCAATGATTTATTCGCAAAAGCTGAAGGAATTACGCCGGAAGTCTCTCTGTACAATGATAGTTCATAATAATTGTATATGTTTCCTATACCAATATCATCATTCCCGGATATTCCATAAGAAAACCTTAGTTTAAAGTCTTCTATTGCAGAAACATTTTTTAAGAAATTTTCATTAGATAATCTCCAGGCGCCACCTGCTGCATAAAACATAATAAATGGAACTTCACCTATTTTAAAGACATCGGCTGCTGATTTCCCGATATTTGACGACAAGTCAGATGATATGTTGAGTTCCAGAAGATATTTATCCCTGTAACAATAATCAATTTTTCCGTATGTTGAAAGCCAGTTCCAGTTTGAAACCCTGCCTCCGGCATCTCTCAAATTGGAAACGCCAGACTGCAGATTTGTATATTGATCATTAATATTTGCATTATTTGAGATAGCCCAATCCTCTTGCAGTTTGTTAATTTGCCATTTACTGCCAATCATAACCGAAAGAGAATGCACTTTATTAAATATGTCTGAATATGAGAGATAATTGTTATTAAATAAAGAAAGAAATCCATTAATAAGAGATTTGGAAGCATTGTATACTTCCCCGGAGTAATACAAATCCATCCCCAAATTCGGTAGAAATGCTGATTCCCGGTTAGAGGCAATATTCAACCCAAGAATTGAATTCCATTTTATTTTTTTTGAGATATCTCCTTCAATTCTTACAGAGGTCAGGAATCTGTTCCCTGAATTATTGGCTTTATAATTGTTGATTACTGCAGTGGGATTACTTACTCCCAATTCGTCAGGATCATCAATAATTGGAAGTTGGTTATTATTTAAATCATATTTATAAGGGGATAGCATGGGAGTTTTAAACAAAGCGGTCAGAATTGGGCTGGCTTGTGGTAATAGGGCCGATTCCTTAAAATTAGCATCAGTATTTGCAAGGTTTGCACTAATATACATTCTTAACCGCTCGAAAATATTAAAAGTACCCACAAATCTGGTTGTAAAGCGATTAAAATTGGTATTTTTATAAATCCCTTCATGTCCCAGGTAACCGACTGAAAGGCCATATCTTCCAATAGCATCCCCTCCTTTCACACTTAAATATGCATCATTCATAACAGAATTTGTAAATACTTCTTTTTGCCAGTTATAATTATGAGAGTAACGGATATATTCCTTATCTGCAGGCGTATAGAATAAACCCGGGTATAAATCAGGAAGGTTTTCTTCCAATAAATTTGAGGTTAGTAAAATTTCATTAGCCAGGGTTTTATATTCTTCACTATTTAGTTGCGGAATTTCTTTTCCTTTAAAATTTATTCCAGTTTTAAAAGAAAAATCAATAGTTGTCTGTGTCTCACGTGGATTAAGTGTTTCAATAAGAACAACCCCGTTTGCTCCTTTTACCCCATAAAGAGAAGTGCCTAATCCATCCTTAAGAATGGTCACATTTTTAATATCTATGGGTTCAATAAAATTTATGGGATTGAATGAATTTCCCTGTATCAGGGAATTATAAGTACCTCCAAATTCAAGAGGCATTCCATCAACAATGTATAAAGGCTGGTTATTAGCATTTAGTGAGTTTATCCCCCTGATGAAAACAGAACCTCCTGATCCGGGTTGACCGGAATGACCAACCATGTTCACACCGGCAATTGTTCCCTGGAAATACTGATTCATTGCAGAGTAGGAAGAAAAATTCAAATTTTGTGAATTCAATGTGGATATGGAAGAAATCATATTACGTCTGGTTTTGTATCCATCGGTATATAAAAGTTCATCATAATCAGAATTTATCTCTGTTTTATTGAGATAAACTATTAAATTTTGCCTGTCGCTAAGAAATATTCGTTTTCCTTTATAATCGCCAAGCGGATTAATAATCAACCAGGAGTCACCCGATTCGACATCCATTTCAAATGATCCATCATCATTCGTTACTACAGGGCTTAGAGAACTTCCTTCAATACTAATTGAAACTCCCTGAAGAGGTTTGTTCTGAACTCCCAGAATTTTACCCATTATCTTATAATTCTGACCAAAACAAAAAAAAGGATAATAAAGAATAAATATTAATAAGCTAATCTTTAAATATTTTTTACTTTTTCTCATAAATTAAAAGTTGTTATCCAATGATTTAACCAGGGATTAAAGAGATATAATCAATTGTAAGACCGTTAGTAGTTGAGCCACCGGCTCCTATATACTTTATGGTAACTTTCACATCTCCAAAATCGGTGATATTATTTACCCAGAAATCGAATTTATTATATCCACTCACAGGAATAAATAACTCTCCGGTTACGCTTACGACAGTTTTTCTTAAATCATACAAATCAATTTTCCCGATGAACACATCATTAACATATATCTCGTAAAGACCTGAAGGCCTTGAATTTGCTCTCCAAAGAAATCGATATCTCTGAGGAAACAAATTTTTAAAGTAATATTCCATCGTGAAACTACCTTTATAATTGATGCCAAAACTCAGGTTAATAATTGAATCATTATCTGCACCGACAACTTTTTGTTTCACCGGGGTAATATTTGATCCGGTAATCTTTACCCAGTCATTCCAGTTAAAAACTCCAGCCCCTACCGAGCGAACCATATTCTCTCCCTGAATTTTACTTTTACCTATGAATAAAGAATCGGGGACACTAAAATTCAGGTATTTGAACACCACTCCGTTACTGCAAATAAAACGTGAATTGGGATCTATGTTACTACAGTTGGTATAGACGGTATCACCGATTATATTTTTTAATTTTCCGGCGCAAAAATTTTCATGCTGGAATGAACCTTCGAACAGCCCGTTTTTTACCACTACCGGTAATAGAACTTTAAATTGCCAGCTTGATGGAATATCAGCATAAGAATGAAAATTTCCACCTAATTTGGAAGCCATTTCATCAAGTGCATTATTATATTGTTCTTTATCGAAAAGAAGAAAAGTAGCAGTTTTTTGTCTGAATTCCTCAGGAACAGGAAAATATACGGTGTTAAACAGATTTATATATGCAAAAACCGAATCATAGATTGTATTACCAGAATTATCATACCCAAGAGGGGTACTTAAATTAAGGTCAAGATAAACAGAATCAAATTGATCAATATAATCCTTCAGGATTCTGCTATTATGTGAAATATATTCATATAGCGTTGGTTTTGGGTAAAGGAGATCATGAACTACGTAATACCTTCCATTTAAACACAATGGACTTGAATAATAGATCTTAACTCCATCGACATAATATTCTCCATTTTTATTTTCGATCAGTGCAAATTTGCCTGTAGAAGTTTCCAACTCTTTTGAAAGTTCAACGTTGCGCGTATTAAATACAGTTTCGGAAATATGATAACTCAGGATTAAACTAAGATCGGAAGTATCGGCATTAAAATTATCAAACGCGGCATTATCCGGCACAAAGGCAGTAATGGATCTGCCTGATTTGAATAATGAATCCAAGCTGTTCGCCTGCAAATAACCGGTAAATTTCGAATAATCAGGATTATTCATTAGTATCTCCCATACTGTTTGGTTTACAGTAGCTTCGTTAATAGTATTATAATGTTCGTCCCAATTTTTTTTACAGGACGTCAGACTCAATATCATTAAAAAAAATAATATTCCAACATAATTTATCCGCATGAGATTAAATTTTAAAAATTACTAAACCGGAGTAAATTTAATATAGTCCCAAATAAAGTTTCCCGGAATAAGACTCTGAATTCTAATAATATGTGTTGTATAAGTTGAAAATTCATATTCCCCGAGCACAAATTCATAATACGGATTCTTACTTGACCCTCCTGAAGTTAAATTCACATTACCACCAACCCTGTGGTCATCAATAAAAATCTGAATAATTGCATTTTGCTGACTAAAAGCATTGGCCATTAACTTGACACTATATCTGCCAGGCAGCAACTTTGAAATATTATATGAAATTGAAAAATCACCATTTATTTGAATATAATCCTTATTAGTCGACATTTCAGCATTAGAGCTTGATTTAATATACTTAATTTCATTCACTCCCTGCCAGGTCAAAGCAGTGAATTTATTCATAGTAAACTGATATGTATTCACTACATTTTTCACATTGTATATTAATGGTTCTTCATAGAACTCATATATCCTTTCAGATCTGGCAGGTTTATATAAGTTCATTACTTCTGAAATAATATGGATGGGACCATTTTTTGAAAGAATGTTGCTTTCATTGTAGTTCGGTTCAATATAATTTATGATTGAAGTATCTTCTCCCGAAATTATGGTACCAAAATTTGCGACACCCTGATTTATTTTAATGATGAAGCTGGCATCTACGCGAACAGGAAGCGAAGCCCATGTATTATAATTTACTGAATTTTCAAAATTATCGAGAAAATAGCTCCCGTCAAGAATATGATATGCAGTAAACTGATATAAACTATTATCCTCACTGGAATAATTGCCATTAATAGGTTTTACATGGGAGATTAGATCTTCAATGGAATAAATACCCGATTTATGGTAGATTGAATCAGGTTCGACCAGCATGGTATAGATATTCTTAATTATATTGCCATTATCATTTGTTGTATAAAACCCCATTTTATCTTTTAATCCGGTAGTATCGAGCGCTTTAGTAATTATAGAATAATCAGGATTAAATTTCATCAGATCATAACTTGAAAATACTATAGGCTCCAGTACCTTGCTGATTATATGAATATAGCCATTACTTGCTTCAATGTTTGCATTAATAATAGGGGCAACATTATTTACTTTATAAATTGTAGTATCCAGATCATTTGAAAACCCTATTGTGAGTTTATCGCCCGATAAAGTAGTATCTGGCAAAGCGCCAAAAGGGAAATCATTTGTTCTGAATTCACTGTTAACAACATGATATCTGACCAGAACATTGATAAAATCATTATCAGTCAATAATTGGGTAATATTACTATAATTATTATTCTGCTTTATATATGCATAAAAAGCGCTATCAGTAGGGAGAAAGAGTGTATAGGATTTGCCATTAGGGTTATATGAGCTTAGAGCATCTAAAAGCTTACCTTCTTTTATCATCTTAAAAAAAATATTGAACTTAGTAGTATCGGATGAAATATATTTAGCTATTGAGACAAACTGCTCTTCTGTACGAAAATTATTGACCTCTTTCTTACAGGAATAAGAAAGGCACAAAACCAGGAATGAAAAAATACACAAACCAACTATCTTTGCCTTCACCTCATTCATGATAACAAAATATTAAGTGTTTCATCTTCGAATTGAAATTTAATTAGCGTAAAAAGGATTCTGAACCAAATTGGGATTTGATTCCAGTTCACTATTGGAAACAGGTAAGTACCAGCCATCAGGGTCAGTAAGTTTGGAAGCAATAACCAGTTTCTGAGTAGAGGGGACATTTTGCACGATAATCTCAATAAGTTTCTTTTTCCGTGCAAAATTATTTCTTCTTCCCATGCGCAATAAATCAAACCATCGTTTTCCCTCAAAAGCAAATTCTTTTGCTCTCTCTATCAGAATCAAATCTTCAAAACTTTCGGGAGTATTTTGAGCATTAACCTCTTCCATTAAAGCTCTTCTGCGAATTTCATTGATCAAAGTAAGGGCTTCATCATATCTTCCCAGTTGAGACAATGATTCTGCCTTAATCAATAATATATCAGCGTAGCGGTAAATAATAAAATTGCAGCTTCCGCTGATCGATACGGGCCTTACAGTGTTCTGATCCGGAGCGCCTCCACAATACTTCCATATTTTATAACCTTTTGATTCCGATGATATTGACCCTCTACCCCTTATGATCTCCTGTGATAACAGCGGGAATAAAATATCCATTGCATAAGTGCTGGCCTCGTAATAATTCAAAACATAAGTATTC
Source organism: Bacteroidia bacterium (assembly GCA_026391555.1). Classification (GTDB taxonomy): domain Bacteria; phylum Bacteroidota; class Bacteroidia; order Bacteroidales; family VadinHA17; genus LD21. The sequence continues at coordinate 10,618 of JAPLEB010000158.1, forward strand.
TGATATAATGAATTACTCTGTCCGTTTTGGCTATCAAACTGTAACTCAAATATTCCCTCCAGAGAATTGCCAGGGAAAAACAGCTCAAACCATTTACTGGATGGTTGCAAGAAATATGAATTAGTGTTTAACACATTATTAGCATAAGTCAGACATTCATCATATTCAAAATTCCAAAGACAAATATCAGCTAATAAAGCATCAACAGCTGCCTGGGTTGCTCTGCCTTTAATCTCCTTTATAGTATTGTAGGTGGTAGGGATCTTAAGCCGGACTTCTTTCAGATCGGATTTAATGTACGACAGAATTTCTTTTCCTGAAATCTTCGGAGGGAAAAAGTTAACATTATCATTATCTGAAGGTTCCAACACATAAGGAACATCCTTAAAGATACGCACTAAATAAAAATAAGCCAGACTCCTGAGAAAGATGGCTTCAGACATGAATGCCTCCATCTTGAATTCTGTAAATGTTTTATCAATTTTCAAAACTTCAGGAGCATATTTAACTACATTATTGCAATGGTTTATTATTTTATAAAAATCGCCCCAATAACATAATGAGTTAGTAGCAAATATATTTCCACTTATGATATTTCGCTGATCGGCAGGTGTATTATTGTCTTGTATTATCAAGTCGGCCCTGATCTCTCCATAGAGAAAAAGATTCTCATCCATTTTTGCAAATTGCTGATACGCGCCCATTAGAGTGGCTTCAACATCTTCCTTGGTTTTCCAGTATTCGTCCAATACAAGTCCATCCGGGGGAGTAAGGTTGAAGTATTCACTGCAGCTGCCTGTAAACACTAATATCCCGATTAAGACAGTACACAATTTAAAATTGTTAAATCTTCGCGTCGGCATGATTGTATTTAAAAATATAATTTAAAACATAACGTTAACATAAAATGAGTAAACTGCAGGTGTTGGAGTAATTCCGTTATCAGTTCCAAACCAATATGGATCATCAATACTTTGGCTAATCTCAGGGTCTTGTCCCGAATAGTTTGTCAGCGTCCAAATTTTTCTTAAGTTTATTCCAATCTCAAACATATCCAGTCCAAACCGTTGAGCTAATTCCTTATCAATTGAATATTGAAGAGATAAATTATTTAACCTTAAGAAATCACCTGCTTCAACATATCTGTCCGATCCAAGATTATTTGCCGGACTATCCATATAAGCCCTGGGAAGCATGTTAGGTTCATTGTCTCCCTCTTTTCTCCACCGACGTAAAACTGCTTTGCCTTGATTATTTTTATCGAGGATACCCTCCGTTTTAAGAGCGATCTCGTTTACTATATCAAATCCATTACGAAATAAAAACTGGCAGGATAAACTAAATCTTTTCCATGAAGTGTTGAACCCCATTCCTCCTGTATAAAGTGGATTTGAATCTCCAAGATAAACTACATCATTAATATCAATAACCCCATCATAATTAATATCAGCATACCTTGCATCACCTCCCTGAAATTTATATCCATTTGAAAAAGTCATCTGGATAGGATTACCGTTTGAATCCATCTTGACATTCCCTTCAGCATCGTGTGCAACCGCATCGGAATTAGTTGGATATACTCCCAGATAATTAAAACCATAAAATGAGCCAATAGGTTGTCCTAATTGTGCCATCCGGGGATATTCGCCATTAGCGATAGTACTACCCACAATATTATTAAAATTGTCAGGGAATTCCAGGAAAGAATTTAAATTATGAGATAAGTTAAAACTAACGGAAAACATGAGATTTGACTTTTGCACAATAACATAACGAAATGATGCCTCCCATCCTTTATTTTCGAGTTTTCCGCCATTAAAGAACTTAAGCTGATCAAATCCGGAAGATTCAGGAATACTATAATTCTTCCACAAAATATCTTTGGTGATTTTGTTATATAAATCTACAGAAATATATAATTTGTCCTGAAAATGCGAACTTTCCCAACCAAGATTCCACGATTCAACCGTCTGCCACTTCAGATTGGCAAGCTGAATCTGTGTTTGTATTACTGCAGGTGAAGAAATGTAAACACTCGGATTGGCATTAGTAAATATACCAAATCTGTCATAGGGATTACCCGGTTCCTTCCCGGCTTGTCCATATCCCAGGGTTATTTTCCCTTCATTCAGGAATTTGAGTGATTCAAACCATGGTTCCTTGCTAAACCTCCAACCAACAGAAGCGCTGGGGAATAAACCCCAGCGGTTATTGGATCCGAACGAAGAATTGGCATCAGTCCTTAAAATAAGTGAAGTAATATATCTATCTTTTAATTTATAATTAACACTACCTAATGCACCTATTGCCCTTAATTTACTGGATCCGGAACTTAATGATGCAATGGGTTGACCGGAGGCAGGGTCAATGATATCAAGGCTTGGGCCATTTTTCCCGTTTATTTGTGTCCATTCTCCTGAATTTTGGCTGATCTCATAAAGTAATGTTGTAATGAGTGAATGGGTAGGATTAACAATCGGCGTCAGGATTAATTGGGACCTGGCAGATAACCTGTCATTCACTGAATTTCCCTCCTGGCTGGAATTGATTTGAGAATCAAGCCAATCAGCTCCAACAGCGGTATAGGGTAAAAAAAGATTTTTTTTGACATTGGAATACTGAAACGATATAGTTTCAGTAAAATTTATCCATTTATTCATCTTGTAGTTGAACACAAAACTGTTTTGGAGGATATCACTTGATTCATCATTTTCACTAAGGTTAGCAATTCCAACCGGATTAAAATATTGAATTCCGCTTCCCTGATAACTATTAATCGGGTTAAAATATTCATTAGTTCTGTTTCCATACTGATCATGTTTGAACACACTCATGTTCGGTGCTTTCATATAGGCCATTGCCCGGATATTACTTGTAGCAGCACCTTTGAAAACGTAATTGGCATCCTTATAGCTGTTTGTATAATTAAAATTTACAGAAAAGCGTAAGTTCTTTGATAAAGTGTAATCCAGATTTATGCGAGTCGATAATCGTTTGAAACCCTCATTTAAAGTAGTACCGAGTTCTTTACTATAATTCAGGGAAGTAAAAAAAGTAGTTTTTTCTCCGCCCCCGCTCATTTTAAAATAATGATCATTATTTATTCCAAGACGAGTAATCTCTTTAATCCAATCTGTATTAGCTGAATAGTTATAAAAATCGATATAATCGGTATTATATGCAATTTCATCGGGCACAACAAAAATTCCACTGGCATTATGTAATTCTTCCAGTTGCATGGTTATATATTCATCTCCATTGAGCATTGGAATAGGTGGAGGTTGTTTCTGTATTGTAAGTTTATATTGATAATTAAAACTTGTTTTTCCTTTGCTCCCCCTGTTAGTCTCAATCAGCAGAACGCCGTCAGCGCCTTTGGAACCCCAGACGGCAGTTGAAGTGGCATCTTTTAAAACTTCAATAGATTTGATATCCTGAGGAGCAATATTCAACAAGGCGCCAATATCATCCTGATTAGATGATGCGAGGTCAAAATCACTCCCAATCTTTATATCCTGAGCTATTCCATCAATTACAATCAGTGGTTTGGAATTCCCAAGTGACCCTAACCCTCTGATTATAATTGAAGACCCACTGCCGGGTGCACCTGTTGACATGATATCCAATCCAGTTACTTGTCCCTGAAGCGCATTATCAACAGACAGTCCGATTACATTTCGCAACTGCGACATATCTACTTTTGCTGATGCCGTTGTCCTGTCTCTGATAGATACACCCGTTAAAGGATCAGAGTCTGTTTTTTTTGCCGTAACTACGATTTCGTCCAAATTAACTGACTCAGATTCCAATTGGATATCAATTATACTTCTTGAATTAATATTAATGGTTAGTGATTTATAACCAATGAAACTATATCTGATAGCTCCATCCGGATTAGATACCTGTAATACATAATTCCCATTTGGGTCGGAAAGGGTGCCGTTTACTATTCGATTATTTTTATCATATTCAACTATAGTAGCACCGATGATGGGATCTTTTAATTCTTTGTCTGTTATTCTCCCCCTGATTACAGTTTGCCCATTCACATTGTTAAATATGAATATGGTCAATATTGTAAAAATAGTGAGTAGAAGCCCTGTTCTTTTCATAACTTTCAATTAGTCTTTGATAGTTCGCATAAGAGAGAATCTATTTTTTAAGCAAAACAGTATTTATTTTATGTACAACGGCATTAATAACAAAATTTACAGTACTCGGATTATTATCAATATCGACCGCGGTCATCAAATTTGTCAGATTATCTGATTCCTTAATAGAATACAAGATGGAATCATTTTGATCAAGAATATCAATCTTATCAATTCCCGGGCGAATATTCAGAGTACTGTATTTTGAATTATATAGTGTTGATGTTTCATCAATCCTGAGAGTTTCATAATTACCAGATATGGCAGATCCATCGGTAAAAATCAATGATCCTTTTATAAAATGATACTTGAGAAGCTGCGCCAATTCTGCCGTAGTAAGAGCATTAGTATTTATACTCTGAAGAGCAGAATCGGAGGGTACAATTACCGTATAAAACTCACCCGGAGAAATGAAATTTAATTTATAGAATACCTGGTCAACTAAACCCGCTTTTTTTAGAAGATTGAAGAATACCAAATATCCCTGAAGAGTAGAATACAGGTCTGATTGCGGAAAACTGAACCAACCATTAACACTATAGCATTTTCCATTATCAGTAGGTTCAGCCAAAACAGTCGGGTGAATTTCAATCATGGAATCCCCTAAATATCCGAATTTTGAAGATGTTCCCCCACTCACCAGATTTTTGTCTGATTCGTAAACAATAAAATTTCCATTCAAATTCGGGATAAATTCCTTTTTGGGAATTCCTGTAGGAATCCTTGTTCCAACCTGGTTAAGTAGCTGGATTGTTAAATCGTTAGTTGTCCGCTTGATCATTTTTAGTTCAGACTGGCTGTAGGATTGCAGAGAAAACTGGCGTTCATTGATAGTCAGAACTATTAAGGAGGAGTCAAGGCTGATAACATCATCAGGTACTACAAAAAATGAGTAGTTTGCATTCTTCTTTTTCACAGCAGAGAGAATATTAGTATATTCCATTGCCTGCCGGAAAACCGAAAATCCGGGTCGGAGATATACTGGCCCTGTTACACTTGAAAAAGCCCTGGGAATAATTGCCTGTTTAACTCCAATAAAAGTACAATTGCTTCCATAAGATTTTTGAATTACAGAAGATGGATCTAATAATACAATATCCTTTTCACCATTTACAAATCCTTTATTTATATTTGCCGGATAAACCGGATCAAGACTCATGTGTGAGCCAACAATAATCAACTTTACATTATCAGGTAAAACAGAAGCAGAGCCCCAGTGAGGATAGCCACTTTTACTTGTGACAACATCATCATATAGTTTCTGAAGAGCATCGTTGGTAGGAGCGACTAATCCGTATTGATATCTGATCGTATAAATTGAACTGGTAACCCCGGGGCCCGTTAACTCGCTTTGAACATCAAAAACCAGATTGGGATAATGTAAATCATATAATAAATCGACGACTAATCCATCAGCATAGCCCGGCAATTTTTGAGTCTCACTACTATTATAGGTAAATGTGCCAAAATAATGCAATAAACTCAAATAATCGCTGTAGCTATTACCGCTCTGTGATGAACTCAACAGCTCTTCTCCGTTTAATAGCGGTTCTACAACTTTATCTACCTGATAAACGATCCCATTCTCAGCAAAAATTTCCTGGCTTATTACTTGAGCTCCTGCAAAATAAATGTTACCGGGTTCATATGATTTGTTAAAGTAATATTCATAGTCAGGTGCTTCAATTTCAGCACTCTTCATAAATGCATCAAAGAATATTGGGACATATTTGCGGGATGAGGAAAATACTGTTCTGTAATCATTTGATTGAGTGGAATCAACTATAGTTGCCAGTCCTTTAATATCCTTCACCCAATATTTTTTATTTTGTTCGTACATCAGGGTTTGACGCTTATATCCTCTTGGCTGATCATTATTTGGATCCTTCGGATCAATCCATCCATAGATGTCCAATTGCTGCAATTGATTTTCAGTCCAGGCATTTTGAACAATATGATATTTAACAAGGTCGGTTAATTCTTTTTTTGGAATGTCCGAAACCCTTTTAAATAAGGGGTTTTTCGAAAAATATTCGATAAAAGCTTCATTGTCTGGAGCAAAAACTGTAAAACTCCCGCTGGAATTTATTATTGAATCAAATCCTGATATTTTCAAACATACAGTAAACGAATCAAGGTCAGGAGTACTTTCTATCTGGGAATATAATTTCCCTTTGAGCCAGTCAGGTCTCTGATATTTATCAATTTCTTTTCTGCATGAGAAAAAAGTTGTAATTGATATTATAAATATAATTGCAGTGACTTTATTCATTTCTCTAATTATAGGACACCTCTGAAAACTATTTTTCAACTGAGCACAGCGGCAAATATTGTACGTTAAGTTCATCCGAAAGATTATACAGACTATGGATGATAAGGGCCTTGAACAATAGCAACTTACTAAAATAAAAATTTCATAACATTCCTGGTATTTATTTTTTTCGTCTGTTTAATAAATTCGTTCTGATATAATTAACATACGATTTTCTAATTGCAATATTTTTCTTTTGTATCTGCAACTGCATTACCACCTGTAACATTTTCAGGATGATCTTCATGAAGAAGAGCTTTCATTTGTTGGACTACATCGGCATATTTTGAATTAGCCGCAAGGTTATGCAATTCGTGTTGGTCAGCTTTTTCATTGTACAATTCTACTCCCATCTTTCCGAATCCCCATTCGGTATATCGCCATTCTTCTGTACGGACGCTATGACCAGGTGTATTTCCTCTCTGAACCTGGGTGAAAGCCGGATGCTTCCATGCTGCTTCAGGGTTTTTAAGAAGAGGAAATAAACTATACCCTTGAATATTATCAGGAGGTATCAAACCTGTAAGTTCGGCAAGTGTTGGATAAATGTCTATGAGCTCAACTGTACGATTACATATCTTTCCGGCTGATTTAACTTCAGGAACAGAAATGATTAGAGGACTTTTGGCTGATTCTTCAAAACAACTTTGTTTAAACCATAAGCCATGTTCTCCAAGATGGTATCCATGATCGCTCCAAAAAACGACAATGGTATTATCACTTAACCCCAATGAATCAAGGGCATCGAGTAACCGTCCGATTTGGGCATCCACGAATGAAATAGCAGCAAAATAAGCCAGTTTACATTCCATGGCCTGTCCGGTGGTGATGCCAAAATATGGCCATGGTTTGGTGGAAGCTAAGGCCAGTTCAGGATAATCATTCGGTGTTTCTGCAGAAATTTCAGGAAGGCTCATATCGTCGGGATTATACATGTCGAAATACTTACTGGGTGTTATCCAGGGGGTATGAGGTTTATAGAAACCGGCAGCAATAAAAAACGGTTTATCTTTATGCTTCTCTAACAGCTTAATAGTTTCAGTGGCAACTTTGCCATCAGTATGTTCATCGTCTTTTCCCTTCTTGTCGGAAAGATAGGCCATTGCAGAACCCAAACCTTTTTTGGGAGTATAATTTATGACGTCAAGTTCAAGGGAAGATTTATCAAGACCGGACGGGTTAATGCGTTCCATCCAGGATGCCCTGTCGTCTAAGCCATTCGTACCTATATCACCCGGGTTTCCATAATGGTACATCTTTCCTACACGGGCAACAAAGTAGCCGTTATTAATAAACATTTGTGGAAGAGTTACCACATCAGGCATATCCTGCCTGAAATGATATTTCAAATCAAAAACACGGGTTTTGTCAGGGCGCAAGCCGGTTAAAAGGGAGCTGCGGCTGGGACTGCTGAGAGGGAACTGGCAATAAGAGTTTGCAAAAGCGATGCCTTTCGAGGCGATACGGTCGATATTTGGAGATTTTACCAATGGATGACCGTAGCAACCCAGGTCATTGTTCATGTCATCAACGGCGATGAAGAGAACGTTCATTTTCTTCCCCTGGGCATGAATTGTACTAGCGGTAACCGTAAGGGCCAGGGGAATCATTATACCAACAGGCAGACTGCGTAAGCCTGCCTGACGGATGAAGTTTCTGCGATCAATATTTTTCATGTTCATTTTGTGAAAGTACATGTTTAATAGTGATATTTTATATTAAATTCAATAATAATCACATGTCCTGATTCACTTATTTCAGATCCAAATAATTATCTTTGGTTTATCTACAAAAACATTTAGCAATGTTAGAGCAGAATTGTATACGAAAAAATGTACAATTGTATCAATTTTGTGTACTATTTAAATATTTGTTATTTGATTCCGGTCTAAAAAAATGTCTTTTTTACTAATTACCAATCATCTATAGAGTTCGTAAAGTTAAAACGCTACTGTCTCGTTAAAAGAGACTGAATGACAGTTGTTTATAATCAAGTTCTTTAACATTTTTGTAATCATTATTTGCAAGTAGTTCTTTTACAGGTGTTTTGTGTAAAAGTGATTAACTCAGGTTTTGTAGAAATTTGCAGGTTACTTAACTTACCGTTGGCTTTAACCAACGGGTCAGGATACACAACAACCCGGGCTTTAGCCCAAAAACGAATCAAATCGTCACGCACCAAAAAAACGCTATAACATCGATGTACAAATGATTTCAAAGATCTATGTTTAATTTTAAGTGGACACTAATGATGTAAAAGCGTGAAAATATGACTATGAATCACTTTGAAAGCGAATGAAAATCCACCTGATTTCCCTGATTTTGAGGCAAAAGCAGGGGCTCCCTTCGCAAAAATCCACAGGGGCGAAGCAGAAGTGTAAATTTCCTGTGGTATAATTTTCAATTTAGAATTTCAGGTGTTACTTAAATATTGAAAATTTATTGATGGTTAATATTAATACCAATTAAAACTTCAGGCAAGAAATATTCTTGCCTGAAGTACTAAACTAAAACTATGGGAAATCCAAGCGCCCAAAAAACTACTATAAAATTAATTTTCATTTATGGGTTGTTAGTTTTTACTCATCACCATAACCTGATGGTGTAAAATCTGTGGTCACGGTTCCACCATATCCTAAATTTTGTTCCATGACAGCATCTTTATTTTCATCAATAACAGCAAAAGGAATGGGCCACAGCTTATGAAAATCCTTGATGTATCCGCTTGAATAAGTATTATATTTCCGTACCCTCTCTAAGAATTTGCCGGTTCTCAATAAGCTAATTCTTCTTTCTTCTTCAGTAATCAATTCTCTGGCACGTTCATCAAGAATAAAATCGATACTCACATCTCCGCCCGATATTGAAGAGGCATTCGATCTATTCCGTACCTTATTGATCCAAATGGCAGCTTCCGGACTATTTCCATTCATAAGCTGTGCTTCAGCATATAATAAATATGTTTCAGCAAGTCGTGTAAAGGTAAATGCTATATGATAATCTTTCGTGCTGAGAAAGTTGATAGTAGTCGTCGCATCAACTTCCCATTTCCTGGAATACAAAGGCGTGTAAAGGTATATATTGATTGGTTTATTCAGATTATCCAAATCAAATTTAAAAAAAGCATAAATGGTATCACCTTTATTGTTTTGGTTCATATTGATGACGTTATTACTAATCAGAGTTTGTTCCAGCGTATAGGTAGGAGGATCGGTAACGTTGCCATTTCCATTCCAGTCATATACCCAATGTTTTCTTATTGAGGTGTGTTGTCCACGTATATCGCTCATTTCAAATAAGAAATTATCACGTCCATCGTCATTATGCCATAACCATTTATCGATTATATGAGGATTTAAAGGATCTTTTAAATCTTTGATTTTATCATAGAGATTGTAAAGATTTTCATCCATCATCGACCATGGAGTCATTACATAACGTGCTGACCCCCATCCTCCCCATCTTATATAACTCTCAGTAGTTTTTGGTATCCTATTCCAATTCTTGTACTCACCAGTCCATGACTGCATTAAGTTTGTTTCCACGGCACCAGGAACATTCACCCCATTTGCCATAACAAACAAAGATTCAGTATTTCCATTACTAGGATACGGGTTGCGAATAATGTCTATGATTAGATTTTTATCAGCATTACCAACATATTTACCGAACCGCGATTTTACCAGTTGATAAGTACCAGATTCAACCACAGGCTTGAGTACATCAATGGCTTGTTGAAACTCTCCGGTTGAAAGGTATAATTCACCCAGGAAATGGCTGGCAACAGCTCCATTGACACGAGTTATATCATCAGTTTTAATGGGTAGATTTTCGACAGCATAGGATAAGTCTTTTTCCATTTGGGATTTGATTTCATCAATTGAATTTCGTTTCCAGGCATTGCTGTAATTTGAACCATCTATTTCTTCTATACTTAAAGGAACAGGTCCAAAGGCATATATCAGTAGTCTGTACGCCCAGGCCCGTGCAAATTTTGCCTCAGAAATGATGGTTTTTTTGTTAATTTCATCCTGCTCATCAGTTATGCCTTCCCAGTCCACATCGCCTTCTGCTCTATTAATGATCAAATTGGATGAATTGATAATTTGATATAACCAATTCCAATTCTCTAATAATTCCACCCAACCGGGTGAAAAGGAACTTAAATCAGCTTCTTCAGTTTTTCGCGAACCTGTAACATCCGTATTATAGACCCAAAGTATTTGCCTGGTGGTACCTCCACCATCGCCTAAAAGTATGATTTGGCGCATATTGGAATAAATCGCACTCATTCCGGAATAGAATCCTGTGTAATTTACATAAAGGTTTTCTGCGAATATATTATCCTTGGGTGCTTCCCTTAGGAATTCTTCTTCATTGCAACTAAATATTGCAAAAAAGCTTACCAGTAAAATGGTTGTAAAATATTTATTTTTCATCTTCATTATTTTTTTTTAAAATGACATTCTCAATCCGAAAACAAAGTTTCTTGACCTGGGAACTCCCAATTGACTATCATATTCGGGATCCATTCCGGGCCACCAAGAAAATGTGTAGACGTTTTTAACATTTACATAAGTTTCCAGCTGTGATATAGGCCATGACCATTTTGACACAGGGAATGTGTAACTCAGTGTAACATCCTGCAGCCTTACATAATCGGCACTAAAATACGGGCTATAGTATTTGAGTAATTTTGAAATATTTCCCATAGCTAATCCAGGGAATTCAGTTGTCGGATTTTCGGGCGTCCAGTAAGGTATATTAGCTTTTATTCTTTGTGTAGTGTTGATCAGTTCATATAATTTAGTAACTCCCCAAACGCCATTGAAAAAGAAACTGAATGTCCAGTTATTATACTTGAAGGTATTTGTTATTCCCGCTAATACATCTGGTACCCGGTCTCCATGCAAAACCATATCACCTGATCCTCCAAATGTTCCATCTCCATCAACGTCTTTAAAGGTGGGCATCCCTGGTCTTATTGTAGGTGATATCACTATAATTTCAGCAGCCGCTTCCGGTGTTAATTGATAATTTTTTTTCGCGTCCAAAATAAATTCACCATTGGCATCCCGCATAAAATCTTCTGCTTGTAGAATTCTATCAAATTCATAATCAAAATTCACATCCACCGGCTGACCAATAAACCATCCACTGGCAACGTCATCTATGTAATTTCCATCGGCACCTTTCATCCCAACATTTACTATTTTGGATTTGTAGTAGGTGAAATTTAAATCGGCTCTCCATGAAAAGTTTGGGGTACTAATGTTAACGGTCGATATCTGAAATTCAAGTCCGTGATTCTTAGTTTCTCCAATATTTCTAAGAATTGAAGTAGTTCCATTAATAGATGAAATGGTCTCATTTAGCAGCAAATCATACGTATTAGATGTATAGGCATCCAGGCTTCCTTTAATTTTACCGCTAAAAAAAGAGAAATCAACTCCCAGGTTTAAGGATTTAGTTGTTTCCCAGCCCAGATCTGGGTTCGACAAAGCCTGGGGGTAATAACCATATTTTATTGTCTGGTTTTGATTAATATAATCTAAGGAAGACAATAACGGCAACTTTGAATAGGCTTCGATGGCTTCATTACCGCTTTTACCGTATGATAAGCGCAATTTTAAATCAGTTTGTTCTAAATTTTCAAGAAAGCCTTCATTGGTTATATTCCATCCTACAGCTATAGATGGAAAAATGCCGAATTTAGTATCATTTCCAAATGCCGAAAAACCATCCCTTCGAACCGTAGCTGTGAACATATATCGCTTATCAAAGCCATAATTTGCTCTTAACATTTGTGAAATATAAGAGCTTTTGCTATAACTGGATTGAGCTGTCAGCACTTCTGCCTTTGAGGCCTGGTAAAAAGTCATTACGTCATTGGCAAATCCCATTCCGTCAATGATATCCTGCTCACTTTTTCTTGCTTGTGCACTGTATAATCCGGTAAGGAACAATGAGTGCCGTCCAAAATTTTTGGTGTAGGAAAGAATGTTTTCTGCCAGCCAATCACTCGCTTTAATTTTTCCGATATTTAAAATTCCACTTTGGATAGCTCCTTCACGCGTATTATTTCCACGGTAAGTTCTATCGTCACGGGTTCTCAAATGGTATGCTGCATTAAATTTATAATGAAGGCCTTTAATACCGGGAATATCTATATCCAGATAATGATTCGTAATAATCTCATTTTCAAAATCCTCGTTTTTAAATAATAAAGGTTCCAAGGGATTCATTGTAGCATCTTCGTTCACCGGATACAAATCGATAGAACCATCTTCGTTATAGGCATTCGCCACCCGACTCGTGTAAAGAGGCGTGAGCGCTCCATCCCAGACTGCCAATCCACTTCTGTCCATAAAATTAAATGAAGTATTTGTACCATATTTTACTCCGGTAAGCAATCCCTGGTTTATATTGAACCTTAATCCTGAGCGGGTAAAATCATCTCCTTTAGAAATACCCTTAACATCAGAGAAATTACCGGAAATGTAGTACTTTGTATCCTCATCGCCCCCCGATATGGAAATATTATGTTGCTGCTTATACCCCACTCGGGTTGCAAAATCAATCCAGTCAGTGTTGCGTCCTCCTTCCGGATAGGCAAATTCGTTAGCTATTTGTTGCAATGTTGCCCAATCGTGCACCGTAGTCGGATATTTTGACAAAATATTATCCCTAAAGCCAGTCCAGGTTTGTCCCGGATATCCCTCCATAAAAGCCGCTATAAATGTGTTTTTCGTTTCATCACCAATATAAATCGCAGAAATTGTAGTCTTTAAATCAACTTTACTACTTGGTGATGATAGTGGAACAGTAATCCCTCTTTCCCAATCATATTTCCATTGATCACCGGCATCCTGAATATCCTCGATGGGTGTCATATAGTCCAAGCTATAAGATCCATCGTAGGATATTTTAACCTTCCCTGAGCTACCTTGCTTCGTAGTAATCAATATAACGCCATTTGCTCCACGGGATCCGTAAATAGCTGTGGAAGAAGCATCTTTAAGCATGTCAAGTCTTTCAATATCATTTGTATTAATAGTTGACATACCTCCTTCATAAGGTACACCATCAAGGACAATAAGTGGATTGCTACTGGCAGTAATCGAGTTTTGACCCCTTATTAAAATGCTTGCATTATCTTCAGCAGTCGAACTGCTGGTAGTTACTGTTATCCCTGCCATATTTCCTTGCAGGGCCTGCGCGAGATTGGTTTGCGGACGTTCTTTCAGAATGTCTGAGCCTAAAGAGACCACTGATCCGGTGATATCACTTCTCTTTTGTGTCCCATACCCAACAACCACAACCTCTTCAAGGCCAATTGCCAATTCAGCCATAATTACATTGATCTGGGTTAATGTCCCAATGGTGATTTCCCGGGGTTCCATACCGATAAATGTGAATGTAAGGCTTTGTGATCCCTGAGGAATTTCAATACTGTATTTACCGGCAATATCGGTTATCGTTCCCAGGGTTGTTCCGGTAACAACAACATTCACACCAGGAACGGGGGTACCATCCTTTCCGGTAACAGTACCGGTTACTTTTTGTTGTTGTAACAGTTCCCTCGGAACTATTACGATCAGATTATTATCATAAGCTTTATAGGTCAGTGGAGATTTCGAAAAAATCTCATCTAACACACCTGTAATGTTTTTGTTATCTGCTTTTACATCAATCAGTTCATTCATAACCAGCAAGTCGTCGCTGTAAAAAAACCGGAGCTGACTCTGTTGCTCAATTGATTTCAGCACCTCGCGAATGGATTTATCCTGAACATTCAGATTGACTGTAATTTGGGAGTACACATTTGCACTAACTTGCAGAACGCTTAAAAAAACGATGATCAGAGCTAGTTTCATGGTTAACAGAATTTTTTTTATTCCCGATTTCGTTAAAGGAATAAGGTTTGGAAGTTTTTTTTTCATAATTTTGTAATGTTTTTAAAGTTTAACAAACCAATGTTCTCCTGAAAAAAGTTACATTGGGTAAATTTGTAAAAACCTGGCGCGGGGTGTTTCAGCATCCTGCGCTTGTGTTTAAGGGCATGTTTTTATTTTCTCATAGGCAAGATTTATTAGGTTATTCAAACTATTTATTGTTGGTTATACAGACGTTTATTAAGTTCTTCAAAGTTTTTATTTTCCGATAAAGTAACTACCCTCCCTTTCAGTTTGAAATTAATCGGGGCCGAAATGCTCATAACCTGAAGTACCTGTTCTATTGGCTCAGCAATTATGATTCCTGTGAACCGGAAAGTTTTTAACCGTTCAGACTCAAAATGTATCTGAACATCGAATTTGCGCTCAAGTTCAATTGCTATTTGTGAAAGACTTTGCTTCTCAAAAATCCAGCGGCTTTCTTTCCATGATATGACCGGCTCTACATTAACATTTTCTGCAATTAGCCTCGGTATTGCTATTGATTTTTGCACCTGCAAAGGCTGTATGTTATTTTCGGTTTTCCCCTTTAGAATGGCTGTTTCATCAACCATCATTGAATTTTCCTTGAAAAAGGTAAGTTTCTGGTTTGGTTTAAGAACCATTACTTCAGCCATGTTTTTGTCAGTTATCTCTTCTATTTTTACGGAACCTTCTACCAGCGTGGTTTCAATTGTTTTGTCAT
The DNA here is from genome assembly GCA_026391555.1 of Bacteroidia bacterium. Taxonomy (GTDB): domain Bacteria; phylum Bacteroidota; class Bacteroidia; order Bacteroidales; family VadinHA17; genus LD21. The sequence continues at coordinate 25,720 of JAPLEB010000158.1, forward strand.
CTGGATAGGCTTTTATATTAAAAGTTGTTCCCAACGCCCTTACATTTAAATACGAAGTTTTAACTGTAAAGGGTCTTGCAGCATCTTTAGCAACTTTAAAGTATCCTTCTCCTTCAAGCTGTACAACTCTGTCTTCTATACCAAACCGGTTATCGTACTTTAATCTGCTTCCTGCATTCAATGTAATTGTTGTTCCATCAGATAAAGAGAATTGGGCGCGGGATCCCATTGGAACAATTAATTCACTGAAGCTCTGTTTGGGATTTGTGACCTGGTTCTTACCTATATAATAAAACAACAGGCCGCTTAAAGAAAAAGCAACAACAAATATTGCTGCATACCTGGCTATTATTATAAATAAATTGGTTCTGTTAAAGCCAATTTGTAAATCTTCTTTGGCTTTAATTTTTTGCTTAAATTTCCAAAAACCCTCCTGAAAATTATATCCGGGATTTTTTAAAGATGATTTAGCTGTGATCCATATTTCGCAATATTCATCAAAATGACGTTTATTGGCGTTGTTAAGTTTTATCCAATTGATGAGCTCTCTTGTCTCATCAGCGGTTAATTCTCCTTTCAGATAGCCGGGAATAAAATTGTCAGGCGATTGTTTGTTTTCTGTCGTTTGCATAATATTATGTTCTAATTGTTAAGACAGGAAAAAAATTGTACAGGGTGAAAAGGAGATGAAATATTTTTCAAATACCAATGAAAAAAAGAAGAATCACCAGGTAATCCTTAAGAGTTTCGCGCAGTCGGGCAAGTGCAATTTTAATCTGGGTTTTAACGGTATTTACTGAAATTCCAAGCTTGTCGGCAATATCACTATACTTCATATCTTCGTTACGGCTGAGCATGAATATTTGCCGGCAGGCATCAGGAAGTTCATTTATGCCGTCATCAAGAATATTCATTATCTCCTTTTCGTATAGTTGCCCCAGTGGATAGTCACTATCCCAGGCAAGTAATTCCTGATCTGAATAATCCAGCCTGTCTGTTGATTGATTGTTTATTTTAAGCCGTTCGAGGTAATTAATAGATGTGTTCCGGACGGCCTTTACCAGATACCCTTTAATGGAAGTAATGATGTCAACTTTTTCCCTGATATTCCATAGCTTAACAAATACATCTGACACAATTTCTTCAGCATCAGAATGATTCCTTACAATATGTTCGGCAATAAGACAAAGGAAAATGTAGTACCGTTTGTAGAGTTCTTCAAAAGCAGCAATATCACCCTGTTTGATACCATTAATAAGCTGTTGATTTGAAAATTCCATCAGGGTTTATAAATATTGAACTGCAAATTAATATTATTCTCAAAATTAAATATAAAACATTGCAACTATAAAGTTATCCCGGTGTAAACTTTCATTTTAATCTCATAAGTCCCTGATTTAAATGTTCAAATCTGTTTTGTCAAATTTGGGATTTACATGAAGGAAAAATATAAACACCCTCTAAAAATCAGGAATTCATGTTTCCATGCGCAAAGTTAAATAATTTTTCAGAGTGGACTCAACCTTCAATTTTCAATTAATTTATCAAGTTCTCTTTCAAGGCGATGCACCAGGTAAAACGGCAGATTGAGCAGGGTAAATTCAGTTCCGGAAATAGTTTTGGTTTTTTCGACTGAATAAGCACCCTGCCATACACGCACGGCAAGGTGGTGTGGGGCGTGATCCATGAACTGATGCAGCGACCGAAGCTTGCCGATGCTACCGGATTTTACTTCGATAGGGATCAATTTCCCGTTGTATTGAAACAAATAATCGATTTCGGCACTTGATTGTTTTTTCTCCCTAACCCAAAACTGAAGCTTATTCATAATACTATTCGACATGGCAAGCAATTCCTGTCCGGTAATGTGTTCCGCGATTCGTCCTCTGTAAACATCGGCGATATCCTCGGTGGATAGTATATCCTTCACCATATTGGTTGAGTAATTAATCAGTCCCGTGTCAAGGGTATGCAGACGAGGTTTCAATTTCAGTTTTGGTAATGCAGAAACTGATAATTCAGTAGTTGGGTATACCAATTGAAACAGTAATGTTTTTTCAAGTGTAGTAAATGCCTCTTTCATTTCGCGGAACTTGTAAGTTGAACCGCCAAAATTTTCGATCGTAATGCGATTCCCGGCTATTTCAAAAGCTGTGGTAAGTATATGCCTGATATACTGCACTTGTGACAAGGATGGTGCGTATTTCTCCACGTCTTCGATATACGATTTCAGGAGACTTTCATAAATAGGCTGCAAGGCAGTAAGATCCTTGTTTCTGGCATACTGTTCTACTACCTGAGGCATTCCGCCAATGGTCAAATATTTTTTGAATAACCGCATTAATTGGATGTGCGCGAAGGCAGGAACTTCATCCCTGTTGAGCAGATCAAGGCTTTGGTTTTCGCCGGTTGCAGCCAGAAATTCACGGAACGAAACTGGATGCAGCATCATAAATTCCACCCTTCCTACCGGGTAAGATATTTTTCGATCCATAATCGTTTCGAGAAGCGAACCGGCGGCAATGACAAGCAAGTCACCGGCTTCTTCCTTAAAATAGCGCAACAATGCCACTGCTTTGGGGCAGTTCTGAATTTCGTCGATAAAAATCAGGGTTCGGCCTGAATAACGGTCTTTTTTAGCATAAAAAAACAATGCCATCAACAGATCCTGAAACGGATAGGAAGTTTCAAATATCATCCGTTCTTCCTCTTTTTCAAGATTAAGGGCTATGTATTGATCGAACTCTTTGGCGAACATTTCAACCGCTGTGGTTTTACCAACTTGTCTGGCTCCTCTTAATACCAATGGTTTGCGGTTATCCCTTACCGCCCATTCCTTTAGATTTTTGATAATTTCCCTGTAGAACATGTTTAGTTCGTATTAAAGTCAGGGATAAATATACAAATTATTGTAGAATAGTAAGGGTATATTTTAAAAATATATGTATAGATGTCAGGGTAATTACCAGTATTTCCATTACAAACAAGCGCTCATGGCATCAGCAAAATGAATAAACCTGAAATTTTTTTTTTGAACAACCCGAATCTTGTTTATTCACTGGCTGATAACCAATCGAATCAGGGAACGTTAAGGGAAACTTTCTTTTTGAATCAGCTTCGGGTTCTTCATAAAATTAACTGGTCTGAAAAGGGTGATTTTCTGGTTGACGATAAACATACCTTTGAGATTGGCGGCAAAAATAGGAACCGCAAACAAATTACAGGAATTGAAAACGCGTTTGTAGCCGCCGACAATATTGAATACTCACAACAAAACAAGATCCCATTGTGGCTTTTTGGATTTTTGTATTAAGAAAAAATATTAATCTTTTGGCTGCCTGATCACAATAAAATAGTTCAGGATGAGGATCATAAGCTTACGTGGGGTTCATAATCCACGCGGAAATTTTACATGAAAAAATCCGGCCGGAGCAGATTGCAATTGAAAAAATTAAACTTTCAAAAGAATTGGAGAAAGAGGCCGTCAATTAAATAATCTCCGAATTCCACAGTGCCTTAAGAAAATGTTCTGCCGGAATAATTTCCACGCCATTCATAACCCTGGGATATTTATCTAAAGATACAATAATGGTTCTCGCGTGCAAGAAATCTTCTTTAAATGCTTTTAATCCTTTCAGGTGGCGTGATTTTACCTCGTCTGTTGATTTTATTTCAATAGCAATACGTCCATTCCCAATAATCACATCTACCTCATATCCGGAACTTGTTCTCCAATAAGTAATATTTTCTGATGATTGAGTGTAACCCAAATATGCAATCAATTCCTGAATAACAAAATGCTCGAATGAATGACCAAAAATTTCTGTTCCGGGGTGTATGTTTTTCCGATTCAGTAAGTAATTTGCAATACCAACATCAAAAAAATAAAATTTGGGTGACTGAATTGCCCGGCGTTTTAAAGTAGCAGTAAATCCTGGGATAAGATACCCAATCATAGAGTCGTTCAAAATTTCAAAATAATCTTTTACTGTCCGATGATCGATACCGCAATCCTGAGCAATGTTTTTATAAACAATCATTTCACCATTACTCATTGCAGCAACTTCTAAAAAACGAGAAAAAGATTTTAAATTTCTGGATAAAGCTTCTTCTCTGATTTCCTCATTCAAATACACACCAATATATGCACCAAATCGTTCCCATGGATTATTAATCATATAGTGCCTGGGGATCAACCCATTATTAACAGCCTTAATCAAATTAAAATCCGGAATTTCTGAGCTGACCAGAGGAAAAAGTATTTTTTTCAAAGCTCTCCCTCCCAGCAAATTTGCTTTGCTTCGAATTAATTTCCGAGGGCTTGATCCACACAAAATAAAGCGAATCTTTTTTTTATGAATCAAAGCGTGTATTTCATCTAAAAGTTGAGGCACTTTCTGTATCTCATCAATAATCACCAGATCACCCTCATTCATTGATTCTAATTCCTCACTCAGCAATGAAGGCCGACGCAGGAACCGCTCAAATTCTCTGGCTTGTAATAAATCATAATATCTTGCTTGCGGATATAATTGCTCAAGCAAAGTTGTTTTACCTACCTGACGAGCTCCCCATAAAAAGACACTGTCATTATTTTCATCTTCTAAAGATAATTTGCGGATATACATAGCATCAATTGTAATTATATCATGATAAAATTACATTATATATCACAAAAATATAACTATTTTTCCAATAAACAACAAAAGTATATGTTTTTAGTCTTTAGTGTTACTCGTTTCCGAACGAGGAGGAGGTAGTCAATTGCTCTGAAAGCAGGACAAAAAAATCATTTTTTTGATAAATAGTTTATTTCCGGTTAACCCACATTGCAGCTTTGGATTTGTAATGTGCTGATATTATGAGCAAAAAAACCGCTACCCCATGTTAACTGCCCGATCATAATAAAATAGTTCAGGATGAGGATCATAAACTTAACCGGGGTTCATAACCTGAGTTGAAGTGAATTGATCATTACAAACAAAAGAAAGTAAAAAATAACCAAAAAAATCATAATTGACAGATGCATCTGTCAATTAATTACTATTTTTGCAAAAAGCATTTGGCAAAATGGAAAAACTATTTCAATTTTCGGTTTCAAGGATTAACTCCGCAGAAACCTCCTTTAAACGTTATTTATGGAAAAAAATCAATTGGAACAACAGGTTAATTGCAATAACCGGAGCCAGAGGTGTTGGAAAAACTACCTTGCTACTGCAGTATATCAAGGAGAACCTGAATGAAAGACCCGATGAAGTCATTTATGTAAACATGGATGATTTATACTTTTCAAAAAATGCCCTTGTTGATTTTGCAGATAATTTTGTAAAAAGAGGAGGGAATTATCTTTTTCTGGATGAAGTTCACAAATACAAAAACTGGTCGCAGGAGATCAAGAATTGCTATGACTATTTTCCCGACCTTAAAATTGTCTTAACCGGTTCCTCAGCTTTAAATATTTATAAAGGGAAAGCTGATTTGAGCAGGAGAGCCATGCTTTATAAATTGCATGGCTTATCTTTCAGGGAGTTTATCGCATTGAAATATAATTATATTTTTCCTGTTTTAGAGTTGGATGATCTTCTGAATAATGCGCCCAAAAAAATTCCGGCTATTCTGGAGAAAATTAAACCTTTGAAACTTTTTGAAGAATATCTCCAATTCGGATACTATCCCTTTTTCAGGGAAGGTGAAGACGAATTTCAAATCAGGCTAAAACAAACAGTTAACCATATATTAGACAGCGATTTGCCATCAGTTGAAAAAATTGATTTTAATGCTGTACACTATTTAAGAAAGCTGGTATCCATACTGGCAGAGATTGTCCCGTACAAGCCCAATATTGTAAAACTTAGTCAACAGGTCGGTGTAAGTCGCGAGACACTTGTACGCTATCTGTATCTGTTAGAGAAAGCGGATCTGTTAATCCTATTACAAACAAGTGCCCATGGTATCAGCAAAATGAATAAACCTGAAAAAATATATCTGAACAATCCGAATCTTGTATATTCACTGGCCGATAACCAATCGAATCAGGGAACGTTAAGGGAAACTTTCTTTTTGAATCAGCTTCAGGTTCTTCATAAAATCAGCAGGTCAGAAAAGAGTGATTTTCTGGTTGACGATAAACATACCTTTGAGATTGGCGGCAAAAATAAGAACCGCAAACAAATTGCAGGAATTGAAAACGCGTTTGTGGCCGCCGACAATATTGAATTCTCCCAGGGAAACAAGATCCCATTGTGGCTATTTGGTTTTCTATATTAAGAAGAAACATTATCCTTTGGCTGCCCGATCATAATAAAATAGTTCAGGATGCCTGTTAATAATAGTATAAAACAGACGACTGGAAATAATTAAAGTGATTGGAGTAAACTGCCTGTGAATTTAATTATTACATATTCTGCAATAATTCATCGTCAAAAATTTAAACAAATCTATTCATATTCATATTATTTAATTTAACCTCCTTTCGCTTTGCGTTGATTATCCCCAGATACGGGAATGGGGTATTTTCGCGACGGTTTTCACACCGTAAACGAGTGATTGCAGTGCCTTTGCTCAAAGGTTGATATACCAGTCCCATCAACTGCTACCTGATAGGATTTACCCAAAAATCGAAACTTGCGTAATATTTTTTGCAATCTATTGTAACTGTTTAATCCTCAACAATATTTATTTTGAGCTGAATCTTTGACATAACCAGGGATTTATTAATATTCTCTGGAATTATATGTAACTTTGTCTTATGGAAAATGAGAGAAGACATGAAGAATGGTATTTTCAATCAGATTATGATTTGGAAACAGCATTTGATATGTTTAAATCTGGCCGATATGTCTACAGTATTTTCATGAGTCATTTAAGTTTAGAAAAGGCATTAAAAGGTTTATTGGTAAAATCTAAAGGTGAGTTTCCTTCAAAATCGCACAGTTTAATTTACTTTGTTGAAAAGATGGAATTAAAGATGGATGATTCATACTATGAATTTCTTTTTACGCTTAATAAAATTTCTGTCCCAACCCGATATCCTGAAGATTTGCGAAAATTAGTTTCTTCATATACCAAAGAACGGACTAATAATATCATTAATAGAACGAAAGAAATTCAATCATGGATAAAGCAACAATAAATGAGATTATTCAATACCTTAAGGATCTACTAATTAAAAATGGATTAAATGTAGATTCAATTGCATTATTTGGATCTGCTTTAACAGGTGAAATGCATGAAGGCAGTGATATTGATTTAATAATCATATCTACGGATTTTAGGGATAAGGACATATTTGAACGTTCACAAATGACTATGAAACCTGAGGTAGCCACTCTTAAAAAATACAAAGTTTCAATGGATGTTATTAATTTGTCTCCCGAGGAATATGATGACTCCAAAGTTAAGATGTACTATCATAGTAAAATAGTTGCATAATTTAATTTTCCTGTTTGGTAATTAGTTCCCTGGCACATCGTATGAATCCCGACCCTCTCCATAAAAAATAGAATATTTTGCAGTTGTATTTATGTATCTACCCCCGGTTATGCGATCTGCCGCCTGGTAAGATGAGAGCCTCGCGGCTGCGCTGAACTTTGCCGATCTCCGTGTCCATGTCTTTTGCCATGGCGGCGTATCCGGCATTTACATACCTGGAACTTCCCATTTAACCGGTATTCGTACTGAAGGGTAAGGATTTATTTGATTAAAATCATAGTTAACATCATATTTGCTTGAAGGAGGTTTATTATAGAAGTATTTATCAGAAAAATCCAGTATGGCAAACCAGTCAATTATATTCTGAGCGTGTTCCCCTGTTCTGAAGTGCATAGCTATATTATTTTCCACTCCCAACCATTTGTAAACTTTTTTTGCTGCTTCAAAAGTCAGCCATGCACCAAATGGATTAGCCCAATAATCCTGATAAGCATGTACATTAAAAAATGCTCTTGGAGCAATAACTATCTTGCCAAAATGTGCATCAAAGGGAACCCTTGACTCAAAACCGGCCAATTTGTAATATTCTCCGGTCCACCAATGAGGAAACTCTATAATATGGTCTCCAATGTGCTGCTCAGGTTGTCCGGTTAGTTCATAATACAAGTGACTGGAAGTTCCTCCCAGACCGGAAGAGCTGGGAGCAGTTATGGCTATCCTTTCATCAAATATACCTCCGCAAAAAGCTGTTTTTCCTCCTCTTGAATGACCTGTAACAACAATCTTCCCTATGTCAACAAAATCAAGTTTTTCAAAATAATCTATTATTAATTTATATCCCCAGGCCCATGCTGCTATTGTGCCCCAGTTGTATTCAGGATATAAAAGGAAAACTCCATTATTCCTGTTCTCATCAAGTTTCCCATTAACATCTGAACTCAGATCACGCGTATCATAAGCACAGTATATATAACCCCTCTTAATTAGCTCAAGTTCTGCCTCTTCAGGTATAAAACGCGCACGATTTACAATTATATCATTTAGATCAGGGTTATTATTGATAATAACCGGGAAAGGTCCATTCCCTTTTGGTTTGATCAACCCAAAATGAAAATCAAGAGATTTGCCATTTCGTTTAATTGTTAAAGTATAGAGTTTCCTTGTAGCAGTGCCATTATAAATATCTTCTGAAAGGGTTTCTTTGATAACTGCATCTTTGGGGGTTAAAGGCATTGTACCATACTGGTAGTGCTCCAACATTGCTATAATATACTTCCGTTGCTCTGGCCATTCTTCATGTGACTTAATTCTGGAACCATCAGGTTTTAAAAACGGATCGGGTAGTCCCCCTTGACGAATAAATTCTTTCGCTGTTTTCCATTGATAGTTTATTACATTGTTTTGTGCATAGGAAACATTAATAACAATGTACAAAATAACAAATGAGATTTTTAATTTTTTCATGATAATCAATTTAAAGATGGAAATTTAATATTCATTCATCGTATCCAGGATTTAATAATTATTTTTATTTATATATTTAATATCTGCAAAATTTCACATGGCTGAACAATTATCAATCAGATTCACTTAGTATTCTTCTTGAACAGTACATCCGCGTGGTCGAGGTAAAGCTTCCAATCGAACTTCTCGAGATTATGGCCACCCTCGCGCATGTGGTAAGCGATGTGTCCATTGATCAGAAGATCATTCACCAGGGGCATTTCGTCTTTCATGGGCTGGGCCTTGCCATACATCACCCATACCTTCGATGCCTCAATAAGGGAAAGCCACGAACCTCTCGGATCAGCCCACAAGTCTTCTGACGCATTTCCACACTGATAACCGCGCGGAGCAACAAGCGCTACCACCATGTGTTGATCAAAAGGCATAGTACTCTCATTGCCGGCATAGGTTTTATATTTGGGAGCGAACCAATGGGAATTTTTCCTGGTCATTTCCAATATATAGTTACCAAAGCGGCGGCGGCTTAGTGAGGATCCGCCCTCGCCGGAACAGTTGGAACATGTAAGCGCAATTCTTGTGTCCTGGGCGCCTGCCCAAAGCGCAGCCTTGCCACCTCGGGAGTGTCCTACCATGGCGACTTGCGCAGCGTTGACATCGGGATCAATTTCGAAATAATCAATCGCCCGTGACCCTGCCCAGCCCCAGGCGCTAAGAGCTCCCCAGGTTAGTTCATCCGGCTTCGCATAATGTTGCCTGTAAAATACCCGTATACCTGTGGCGGCATTGGGTTCATCAGGTTCAACTTCTGCAGAAACGTCAATGACTGCAATAGCATAGCCCCGTTCGATCACATACTTTGCAGGCCAGAAATCAGATATGGAATCGCCTGTCTGGTCAATTTTTTCAATACCACGATGGTTGAGCTCCAAAAAAACAGGAGATTTGGTACCGGGATGATTTGGAACAAACAGCGTGAGATGAAACGTAAAAGGCTCATCCTTAAGTTGAAAGCTTATAGCAACACGCTTGAGTGTAGCCTTGCCTCCCATGGCATGTGGGTCAGACTCTACAACACGGAAGGTGAGATTGTCTGGCTTTGGTGGTGCAAAACCATAAACCTCGGTCCGGAACAGGTTGAGCAGCTCGCTACGGCGCTGCTGATCCCAAACTGCGGTGGTCGCGACCTTCTTTCCGTTTGCCAGTGTGAAAATGTCCGGCAAGGTGTAATTTGGTACCTTGGCTTCGTCAAAATTATTAGCCGGTTGTGCGGCGGAACGCGCATCCACTAATTCTTTGGAAACCTTCCAGGTAAACTTCTTTTCATATTTTGAGAAGTCATTGACGGAGTTAGATTCTTGTTGAGCGCTTGAATTACCCGTGTTGAGCCATAAGAGCGTTATTGCAATCGTAACTAGCCAGCGATGTGTTTGGTAAAAGTTGGACATGCCTACGTTATTCATGATTTCTTTATTTAGGTGATCTTAATTTCTTTATAACCAATATTGTTCTCATCTTTCAATTTAACATTGGATAGACAAAGGAGAATTTTACAATTAATTAATGAATTCTACTCATTCCTGAAATTTGTAGTACATCCTGGCATAGATGATAATAATATTTGGTAATTTTTGTTGATTATTTCCAGCAACTGCTAATGGCAATGACCAAAACAATGCATTATGCACTGTAAGTCTGGCAATTTTTGAAACGGATAAAGACATCATAATATTTAAATGTTTCGA
>JAPLEB010000029.1 GCA_026391555.1 Bacteroidia bacterium
ATTATGCCGGGAAAGTACCCTCGAGAGGAAAAACAGATTCAAATGATGATGCTGTTTTGAAAGAAATTGCCCTGATCAGGGAAAATGTGGAATCCAGCCTGGAGGCATTCAGGTTCCGTGAAGCACTGAAAGAGGCAATGAATCTTGCAAGACTTGGCAATAAATACCTTGCCGATGCTGAACCCTGGAAGGTCATAAAGACTGATCCTGAAAGGGTTAAGACAATAATGAACATTGCGTTGCAGATAACTGCAAACCTGACAATTATGTGTGAACCATTTCTGCCTTTCTCAATGGAGAAACTACGCGGCTGGATCAATTTCAATGAGTTGAAATGGAGCGAAGCCGGTAAGACTGACCTCCTGATTACTGGTCACGTTATCAATAAACCCGGATTACTCTTTGAAAAAATTGAAGATGAAGATATCACGAAGCAGATTAATAAACTTATGGCAACTAAAAAAGCAAATGAAGCAGAAGTAGCAAAAACAGCTCCCGGAAAAGATGTCATAACTTTTGATGATTTCACAAAAATAGATATCAGAACAGCTACGATTCTCGAAGCCGAAAAAGTTCCGAAGACTACCAGGTTGCTTAAACTCAAAATTGACACAGGCCTGGATATCCGCACAATAGTATCAGGTATTGCAGAGTACTATGAACCGGAAGCTATTATCGGCAAACAAATTTCTATAGTTGCCAATCTTGAACCGCGGAAGATTAAAGGAATAGAGTCGAAAGGAATGATATTAATGGCTGAGGATAAAGATGGGAAATTAGTGATGATTACACCATCAGATAAAGTGAGTAACGGGAGTATTATTAAATAGTTTTGTCCGCACACCCCGAAGTTATTCAGATTAAATTAGTTATACTAGAACTTGGCTTATGAGACAAAATCAATTCTTTAAATTCAAACAAATTTTCATCTTTATTTCAATTCTGTTTCTTTTTAGTCAGTGCAAAACAACGATTAGAAAATCAACCATCAATGAAGCTGAATTTCGTGACCGTGTATATGCCTGCTGGCTTGGTAAAAATATTGGTGGAACATTGGGGATGCCTTTTGAAGGTAAAACTGATGTCAATAATATTACTTTCTACACTAAGATAAAAGAAGGTGAGCCGGCAGCTAACGATGACCTTGATCTGCAAATTCTCTGGCTCAAGGCAATGGAAGAGAATAATTACAGCGTTGATGCTTATACACTTGGTGAATATTGGCTTAAATACGTGCCTGTTAATTGGAACGAATATGGAGTAGGCAAAGCCAATATGCAATTAGGCATTATGCCGCCTTTGTCTGGCGAATATAACAATGTGAAATGGAAGACAAGTAATGGTGCATGGATCCGTTCCGAAATTTGGGCATGTCTTGCACCGGGAAATCCAATGCTCGCTGCACAATTTGCATGGAATGATGCCTGCGTTGACCACGGTTGTACTGAAGGCACTTTTGCAGAAATATTTACCGCCACACTCGAAAGTGCGGCATTTATTGAAAAAGACAGAGATAAGTTAATACAATTTGCGCTTTCAATGATTCCAAATGATTGTTTGGTTGCAATTGCTGTGAACACTGCTGTTGAAGCAAAGAAAAGTGGCATAACATGGCAGCAAGCACGTGAATCTGTAATAACGGCTACCGAAGATCTTGGTTGGTTTCAGGCTCCCCGAAATGTTGCTTTCACAATGATTGGCTGGCTCTATGGTGATGGTGATTTTGGTAAATCCATTTGCATTGCTGTCAACTGTGGCGATGATACCGATTGTACGGGTGCTACTCTGGGCTCAATTTTAGGTATTATTTATGGCACAGCAATTATCCCTGAAAGATGGAGGACACCAATTGGCGATGGAATTAAAACGGTGGCTGTTAGAGGATTTGAAGTGCCGGCAACCCTGCAGGCGCTGACAGATAAAACGGTTGCAATGCAAAAAAAAGTTGCTGAACTTTATCAATCACCGATAATGGTGACTACCGGCAAAACCAACCTTTCAAATTCAAATGAATTACTTACAATTAATAAGAATGAACTCTCACAAATCTGGCAGCGTTCTCCTTATCTAATTACCCGTAATACTAATGAACTGTCATTTACCTGCGACTATGCCGGAACCCCTGAAATACTGACTGGTGGATCCAAAATATTAAATTTTAGTATCGGGAACAAGACTAATACGGAGAAAGACATTACACTAAGTCTTAAAAATGTTCCAGCCGAATACTCAGTGAAAGGTTTACCGGAAGGAATAATTAAAATAAGTCCAAATGCTAAACAAGAAATAGCAGTTAGTTTTATTGCTTCACCAGACGCTATCAGTGCAAAATTTATTGCTGAAATCAACGATGCTGGTAAAACACTCGACATACAGTTAGGTATAATAACACTGAATGCTCACGAACCTTCAGTCCCTGGGGAAAAATAAAACAAAACAGAATTGATTTTCAACCATATCAATATGGTTTATGGAAGAATGCCGATACTCATTTAATATTTAATCAGCTCAACAGATGAATAACCAGGCCGCTACGGAGCTTTGGTTCAAACCAGGTTGATTTCGGTGGCATTATATTGCCTGAATCAGCAATAGTTATAAGCTGTTTCATTGATACCGGATAGAGTGCGAATGCAACCTTCATTTCCCCGCTATCGACCCTCTTCTTAAGTTCTCCCAGTCCGCGTATTCCTCCTATAAAATCGATGCGTTTCGATCTGCGGAGATCCTGAATATCAAGAACCGGACTCAGTATCTGAGTGGTAAGTATTGTTACATCAAGGACACCTATCGGGTCATTATCATCATAAGTACCTTCTTTTGCGGTCAGGCTATACCATTTTCCATCAATATACATCGAGAAGTTATGAAGCTTTTTCGGCTTATAGATTCTGCTTCCCTTTTCCTCAATAATAAATCCACTGCCAAGCCTGGTAATCAACTCCTGCGGTGCAAGCCCGTTAAGGTCTTTTATTGTTCTGTTATAATCAATGATTCTTAATTGATTATCAGGAAAATGGACGGCAAGGAAGAAGTTGAATTCTTCAGTTCCATTATAAGATGGCTTCATTTCCCGCTTTTCTTTCCCGACAAGGGCCGCTGCGGCAGTCCGGTGGTGACCATCAGCAACATAGGTGCAAGGAACCTTTTCGGCAAACAGATTTTCTATGAGTTTGTTTGTTACCGGGTTCTTTACTACCCAGAAATGGTGACCAAAACCATCTTCCGCTACAAAATCATATTCCGGCTTCTCAGTACTGACTATCCTATTCACGATATCATCAATCTCTTTTACAGCAGGATATGTAAAAAATACAGGTTCCATATTAGCATTATTGACACGAATATGCACCATACGGTCCTGTTCTTTATCGGGACGGGTAAGTTCATGTTTTTTTATTACACCATTAAGATAATCGTCAACGGATGCACACCCAACGATTCCGTATTGTGTACTCCCCTTCATTGTTTGGGCATAAATATAAAACCGGGGCTTTTCATCTTGCACCAGCCAGCCTTTTTTCTGCCATTTACCGAAGTTTTCAACCGATTTGTTATAGACCTCTTCTGAATGAGTATCTGTCTCTGCCGGGAGGTCAATTTCTGACCTTGTTATATGAAGCAGTGAACACTCTTTCCCCTTTGCCATCCGGGTGGCCTCCTCTGTGTTCATTACATCATACGGCAGACAAGCCAGGTCTTTGGCTATAGCACGAGGAGGCCTTAACCCCCTGAAAGGTTTAACAACTGCCATCTATTTGAATCAGATTAATTACTATTTGTTTACTTTAAATTTTTCGCTTCCGGTCTTGAAATAATCGGCTATTTGCCGAGCAGCGGCGACCCCTGCATTAATATTAGCTTCCTCTGTCTGTGCTCCCATTTTTTTGGCTGTAAATATAAATCTGCCTTTGTACTTTTCCTCAAACAGGGCTTTACAGTCAGGCTCAACATCGGACAGGTATCTGAAGTCGGGACGCTCATCAAAAATCTTAAGAAGGCCATCCTCATCAATCACCTCTTTTCGTGCTGTGTTGACAAGCACTGCATCTTTAGGCATTTTTTTCAGAAGATCATAACCGATAGATTTCTTGGTTTTATCATTTGCAGGCATGTGCAGAGAGACATACTGGCATTTCGAATACAACTCGTCTGTGTTTTTACAAGCTTTAACACCACTTTTCTTAATATCTGCCTCATTCACAAAAGGATCAAAAGCATAAACGTCCATTCCGAATCCTTTTGCTATCTCAGCTACATATTTTCCGACATTTCCAAAAGCATGTATCCCAATTGTTTTACCTCTGAGCTCACTTCCCGATTTGCCGGCAAATCCACCACGTGCCTGATAAAGCATCATTTCGAATGCCAGTTCAGCTACTGCATTTGAGTTTTGTCCGGGTGTGTTCATTGCTACCACTTTGTGAGTGGTACATGCTGGCAGGTCAAGGTTGTCGTAACCTGCACCGGCACGAACAACGATCTTTAACTTCTTTGCCGCATCAAGAACCTCTGAGGTTACTAAATCACTTCGAACGATCATGGCATCGGCATCCGAAACGGCAGTAAGCAATTCAGAAATATTCTTATAATTCTCCAGTAACGCAAGTTTATAACCTGCAGCCTCTGTTACTTCGCGAATCTGCGTAATAGCAACCGGGGCGAAAGCTTTTTCTGTAGCAACAAGGATTTTCATACTAATGATTTTATTAAATATAAAGACTACAGGCATCCCAGCAGTCTTTAATATTATGATTACTTAATTCTTTGATTCAAACTCTTTCATGGCATTTACCAGCGCTTCAACGCTTTCTTTCGGAAGGGCGTTATAAGTGGAAGCACGGAATCCGCCCACGGAGCGGTGACCTGCAATACCCACCAACCCTTTCGATTTGGCAAAATCAGCGAATGGCGCTTCCAGTTCTTTGTACTGTTCAGCCATTATAAAGCAGATATTCATAATAGATCTGTCTTCAGGGTCGGCTATTGTAGGAACAAATAATTTATTTCTGTCAATCTCGTCATAAAGAATTTTTGCTTTTTCAATATTCATCTTCTGGATAGCTTTAACGCCACCGAGCTGTTTCAGCCATGTCAGAGTTTGCTGGGCTGCAAAAACTGCAAATACAGGAGGAGTATTAAACATCGACTCTGCCTTAATATGTACCCTATAGTCGAGCATAGATGGAATCGGACGGGTTACTTTTCCAAGTACATCTTCTTTTACAATGACAAAAGCAACACCTGCCGGTGCCAGGTTTTTCTGGGCTCCACCATAAATAATAGAATATTTTGAAATATCTACCGGCCGGCTGAAGATATCAGATGACATATCGGCGACAAGAGGAACTTTAACATCGGGATCCTTCTTTAATTCAGTACCGAAAATGGTATTGTTGGTTGTAATATGGAAATAATCAGCATCAGAGGGGACAATATAGTTTTTTGGGATGTAGTTGAAATTTTTATCTTTGGAGGATGCAACCTCTACAACCTCTCCAAAAAATTTTGCTTCTTTCAGAGCTTTGCTTGCCCACTCACCTGTATTAAGATAAGCAGCTTTTTTATTCATCAGGTTCATCGGGACCATAGCAAACTGCAAACTGGCGCCACCTCCCAGAAATAAAACCTGATAGCCGGCAGGTATTTCGAGCAATTCCTTAAATAGTGCAATTGTGTCGTTCATGCATGCAATAAATTCCTTACTGCGGTGAGATATCTCAAGAACAGATAATCCTGAACCTGCAAAATCTTTAATTCCTTCAATTGTCTTATCAATAGTGTACTGTGGAAGAATTGAAGGACCTGCAAAAAAATTATGTTTTTTCATAAGAGGAATATTTATGATTAATAATAGATAATTCTGAGTTTGTGTTCTTACAAAAATATAAAAAAATAGTTTCTATTGTTAATTAATTAACAATAAACTGATATTTTTATTAAATATTATCAACAAGAATTCCACTTTTCATTACAGGAACTCTATCTGTATAATCAGATGTAAGGCAAAATTCAATGCAGTCATCCAGCTTTTTATCTCTTAAACGGGTTCTTTGTGCAGCCTTTTCAATATAACCTGGAAGATCGTGAGAGGCCAGCGACCATAAATCTATTGCAGCAAGAGTTGAATCACAAACAGAAAAGTATAAATTACTCGCCATAAGTATTTCAGCTATCGCTCCTGCGCAGACTGTATCTTCAATATTGAACCTGTTTTTCCATCCTGCACAGAATAACAAGACATTCCTATCCTTCTTAATAAGCCATTGGGTGAGTGCTCCAATATTCAGGAAAGATCCAACAACTGTCATATAGGCTGATGAAGCAAGATTGATTGCACCTGTACCATTTGTTGTATTGTAAACAATAATTTTGCCTTCAACCTTTTCTCTTGTGAAATTAAATGGGGAGTTTCCAAAATCAGCAAAATCCAGTACATATCCATCACGTTCAGCTGCAACAAGGTAACCGCGGGCTTTGTAATTTTTTGCTTCAGATATATCTGCAACAGGAATGATTGCAACTGCTCCATTGGCAAATGCAGTGCAGATTGCGGATGATGCACGTAAAATATCAATTATCACCACAATAGATTCGAGGTTTTCACCGGGTACGAATAAAGCAGGTGAAAAACAGGTTTCTAATTTCCTTTTTTCCATTTTTGAACGTTGGTCAACCTTTATTATAGATTGGCAGATTCACAATTTTTGCCTTAAGATCTTTATTTCTAATGCGGATAAAGATTTCGGTATCAGGTTTCCAGTAACCCATATTGAGATATGCCATACCTATACCCTGTTTCATCATGGGAGACATGGTACCTGAAGTAACTTCCCCAATCACTTCACCTCTGGAATTAACAACTTCGTAATGCTGCCTGGGTATTCCCCGGTCGATCATCACAAAACCTTTCAGTTTTTTTTCAACTCCTTCATTCTTTTGTTTCAGTAAAAGCGCTTTATCAATGAATTCCTTTTCACTGGTAAGTTTGGTGATCCATCCCAATCCTGCTTCTATTGGCGATGTAAGATCATTGATATCATTCCCGTAAAGGCAAAACCCCATTTCAAGACGTAATGTATCCCTGGCACCCAGGCCTATAGGTCTGATATCAAACTCTTTACCTGCCTCAAAAACAGCTTTCCAGAGTTTGGGCCCATCTTCATTTTTAACATATATCTCGCACCCTCCTGCTCCTGTATAACCTGTGGTTGAGAATAACACATTACTGATTCCTGCAAAATCTATAACCTTGAAAGTATAATATCCCATATTCTTCACAGCGGATTTGGTAAGTTTTTGCATGGCTTTCAAAGCAAGTGGTCCCTGTATGGCAAGCTGGGCAAAATCGTCTGAAGCATTGATAATATCCTTACCTGCTTTCAAACCGAACTTTGCAGCATTCTTAACGCACCAGTTCCAGTCCTTTTCAATATTGGCGGCATTTACAACCAGGAGATATTTTTCAGGATTGAACCTGTAAACAAGCAAGTCATCAACAATACCACCTTTACCATTAGGAAAGCAGGAATATTGAATCTTACCATCAAAAAGGGTTGACACATCATTTGATGTTACATATTGAAGAAATTTCAGAGAGGCAGAACCTGTAACCCAGAACTCACCCATGTGTGAAACGTCGAAAACACCGACTCTTTCCCTTACAGTAATGTGTTCTTCGATAATCCCGAAATACTCAACAGGCATATTATAGCCGGCAAAAGGAACCATCTTGGCTCCTGCCTCCTGGTGAAACTTTGTAAAAGCTGTGTTTTTCATTAAATTGTAATTTTTATTACTTATATTATGTATATACCTTAAAATTAAATAAATAAAACCTGCCGGTCTTAGAAAGCCACCTAACCCTGATTTTACAATTTTCTGTGTAAATCAAACAATAAGTTTCTTTCTAAAAATCTGACGATTATCAGAATTCAAGGATTTTAAACTCAACTCTTCTGTTTTTAGCCCTTCCTTGCAAAGTGGCATTATCAGCAATAGGCTGTGAGGAGCCAAAACCTTTTGATTCCATGCGTGAGCGGTCGACATCCTTTTGAACCAGATACTCCAGAACAGCTTTTGCCCTGTTTTCCGAAAGTTTAATATTAATTGGTTCGCTTCCTGTTTTGTCGGTATGTCCGGATATTTCGATTTTCATCTGTGAATTATCCTTCATAATATTCAACAGACGGTCAAGTTCAGCGTACGAACCGGAAGTAAGTAATGATTTACCGGTTTCAAAAAGGATGTTATTAAGAACAACTTTCTTGCCAACTTTTACCTTTATCAATTCAAGATCAAGATTGTAAACGTCTTTTGGCCACGCATCCGGAACATCAATACGTTTCATATCTGAAAGAAATCCGGTGGCACGCAGATCGACCATATATGATTTTTTTGCAGGTAACCTGACCCTGTAACTGCCGTCAACATCAGAACTTGCTATTGTTCCAACAACAAGGTCGGTGCTTATATCTATAACGTAAATATTTGCCAAAACCGGTTCTCCTGTATCCGAGTCTTTAACTTTTCCAATAAGATATAACACCAGTTCTTTTACAGGTTCTGGCTGTACGACCGGTGGAGCAACAGGAACCACCTCTTTCACGATAAAAACAGTATCTCTGATAATAACAGTATCGGGTTTTGGTGGAGCCGGTGGTACAATGACCACAACAGGTTCAGGAGGCAGAATATGGCCCTGGTAGATATCGAGGCCACCCAAACCCCCACTGCGGTTTGAAACAAAATAAAATGCACTGTCATCAACGGGAGAAGGATAATAAAATATTTCATCCCAGGGAGTATTGACAGGATAACCATAATTTTTTGCTGTATCCCATTCACCTGCCTGATTTTTAACACTGTAAAAAATGTCAAAACCTCCTATTGAGTTGTGACCTTTAGAACTGAACCAAAGTGTATCGCCCGTTTTTGAAAACCTTACAGATTCCTCATCAAATACAGTATTGATTACCGGTCCTGCATTTCGTGGTTTTGACCACTTACGCTTATTCAACTTTTTAATGAAGTAAATATCCTTCCCGCCAATATGGCCCTTACCATTGTCAGTAACATAATATATCTCATTGCCTTGAGGACTGAAACAGAAAGATGTTTCTGACCCACTGCTGTTAATCACGAATGGAACCGATTCGGGAGTTTTCCATTTACCCTTTTTATTCACCGATACCTTAATATCTCCACCTTTCTCATAACCAGAATAAATATAAAGTTTGTCGCCGGTTTGATTTATATAAAGAGGCGTTTCACAAAACTTTGTCTTTAGGTCAGTCCCGGCTGAAACTGCAAATCCCCATGAGCCATTATTCTGCCGGGAAATAAAGATGTTCTCATCAAATTTCGAGTCGGGATAATAGCTGCTCGATTTCGGCATTTCGCGTCTTGACCCAAAAAACATCGTTGTGCCATCAGCAGTAAATATTTCTGAATAGTCATCACTGCTTGAGTTTATATTGCCTCCGGGATTTTTAATACCGATCCTCAATGTATCTTTTGTTATAATCAAAGCAGTATTACACTCTTCGATACCTTTCTTTGCAATGGCAATATTCTCAAAAGATTTCTTTCCAGCGTATTTCAGGTAACCATTAAATTTTTCAATCGCTTCAGAGAATCTTCCTGAGTACTGAAGTGCCCGTCCGGTAAGAAGAAGAATATCTTTAGCCACATCATTTTTAAGTTCCAGCGCTTTCAGAAAAAACCCGGCAGCATCTTCCTTCTTGTCGGAAAAAAGCGCTGATACACCTATTTTATAATTCAACTCAGGGTTTGAATTATTATAGACGATAGCTTTTAAATATTCATCAAATGCTCTGCCATACAAGATACCCTGGGCAGTATAGAATGAATCACCCACTTTAACATGCTTCCATGCATCTTCAAACCCCGATTTTCGAGTAATAAAATCCTTTTTACTCACAGCAACTTTTGTCTGCGCTTCTAAAACTGAAGAAGACAACAGAAATAAAACAATTAATGAATGGAAATAAAATCGCATAACATCTGATTTTTACCACTATAAAAGTAGCACTTATTTCCATTATTAAAAAAAACCTTCATTATTTATAAGATGAATTAATGATCCTCTTCAGAAGAAAAATATTGTTATATTTGTTTGATATTCTTTACGCCCAGTTTTAAAATTTTATTTATCCGGAAATTATGGATTTCAAATTCATAAACATGGCATACCTTGATTCAGTATCCGGAGGAGATCCTGTAATTATCCGTGAAATCGTAATTATGTTCAAGGACCAGTCTATTGAAATATATAATGAAATGATATCCCATTTTTCCGGGAAAAATTATAACTCCCTTGGATTGCTCGCTCACAAAGCTAAATCGTCGGTCGCAATAATGGGAATGAATGACCTGGCCCTAATGCTTAAAACATTTGAACTTCAGGCTAAAGAAGGGAAGGAACCGCAATTATTTGAATCGTATATAACAAGGTTCAAAACTGAGACTGATGCAGCAGTTATTGAGCTTGAGTATTTGTTAAATAACCTGTTAGCCAAAAATTGAATGATCAAAATTGAAAAAAAGAATACAGTAGATATTATATCCTTCTCTGTCAATAATATCAATGCCCTGGTTGCTGATGAAATACGAGACAGTATTATTAAAGTAATTGATAATTCAAATTCAAAAGTGATAATTGACCTGTCAGGTGTTGAATATATTGATAGTTCAGGTTTTGGTTGTTTCCTTTCGGTTTCGAGAGCATCCAGAAGCAACTATGGTGTCCTGAAGTTTGCAAATCCCGAACCAAGAGTTATGGAGTTGTTCCAGACACTTCACCTTCATACAGTCTTTCAGATTTACGATGATATTGATACTTGTACAAGGGCGTTCAAATAAACTCTTTCTATAATTTATTCCAAAACTTACCCAATACCCTTCTCTTTGGATCAAATCGCGATAAACATGAGCAAACTTATATGGAAGCCTGGCACAATGATATATCCGTTACCGGCAGTTATGGTCAGTTGCGGGTCAGTGCCCGAAGAGTATAATATTATAACAATATCATGGACAGGCACAATATGCACCGAACCGGCAATGTGTTATATTTCGGTAAGACCAGGGCGACATTCTTACAATATTATAAAGAGAAATGGCGAGTTCGTGATTAACCTGACTACAAAATCCCTTGCTTTTGCCACCGACTGGTGCGGTGTAAAATCGGGAAATGAACATAAGAAGTTCACTGAAATGGGTCTTACTCCTGTTCCTGCCTCAAAAGTAAAAGCGCCTCTGATTAAAGAATCACCGGTAAATATAGAATGTATTGTTAAGGAGATAAAGGAACTGGGATCGCATCACATGTTTATTTCAGAGGTGGTCGCCGTGAATGCTGATGAAGAATATATTGATGAGAGTACGGGTCTTTTCAGGCTGGATGCTGCTGTTCCGCTTTGCTATTCGCACGGAAAGTATTACGAGACAGGTCAATTTATAGGTAAATTTGGCTTTTCGGTAGAGAAGAAAAAGAAGGAGAAAAAGCGAGCCTGAACCAGCGCCAGTCATATTTTTTTTAGTTGAAAACAATTATTAGGAAAATTTGAACCAAATAACTAATTTCATATCTTCAAAGCGGGAATTAAAAAGTGATACATTATGAGTGAGAAGATCTTAGAAACCCTGATGCAGTTGTTTGCAATAATTGCCAAGCCTCAAAGCAATGACGATATAAGAAGAGGTGTTGTTGAAGCTTTTCTTAAACGTTTGCTCAACCAGGAACTGGTAAAGGAATATCTTGCTACCTATGATAAGGAGTTTGATGAAGCCAGAAAAAAGCTGGAAAAGAGTAGTGCTGAAAGGCGTGAAGGAGCTATCGCGATCAGGATCAGAAAGCTTTGCAGAGATATTAACGAACAAGGCCAGCTCGACCAGGAACAGAGGATAGTTGTGGTTATTCAGGTACTTGAATTCTGTAAATCAGGCGGTCAGGAAGTAAGTCCGCTTGAATTAGGTTTTATAAGTACTCTTGCTGAAGGTTTAAATATTACTACTGAAGAATATGAATTCATTGAAAAATTTGTTCTGAATCCATTCACCAATATTCCTGGCACTTCTAATCTTCTGATAATTAACGGCATAAAAGATTTTGATCCGAAAGAGGCTAAGCATGTTGTCAAGGATTTACAAAAGGGGCACATCTGGATACTTTTTGTGCCATCTGTTAAAATGTATTTTGTAAGGTTTACAGGGGCCGGTGAACTTTCAATGAATGGTCAGCTACTACAGGAAGATAAAGTCTATCCTTTCAGTCAGGGTTCAGCTATTAAAGGATATAAAATAACACCTATTTATTACTGGGATGTTACCATGCAATTTCTCAAAGAGGAGTTTAAAGCATCGAGAGTAGTTTATGAGGTCAATAACCTTGAATACAGATTCAAAAGCGGGAAAGTCGGAATTCATCACATGAGTTTCACGGAAGAGTCGGGCAGGATGGTAGGTATTATGGGTGCCAGCGGAGCAGGAAAATCAACTCTTCTCGGTGTTTTAAACGGCACTAACGCACCATACGACGGGGAAGTGCTGATTAATGGCGTCAGTATACATAATGAGAAAGAGAAAATCAAGGGACTAATCGGTTATGTTTCTCAGGATGATCTGCTTATTGAAGAGCTTACTGTTTTTGAAAACCTGTATTACAATGCTAAACTTTGCTTTGATAATTTAACTGAAGAAGAGATTATCACCAGAGTTGACAGTGTTCTGAAAAATCTCGGGCTTTACGAAATAAGGAATATTCAGGTTGGTAGTCCACTGAACAAGAAGATTAGCGGCGGACAAAGGAAGAGGCTCAATATCTCTCTTGAACTGATCCGCGAACCTGCCATAATGTTCCTCGACGAACCCACATCAGGTCTGTCTTCGCGCGACTCTGAAAATATTTTAGACCTGTTAAAGGAACTTGCAAGAAAGGGAAAGCTGCTGTTTATTGTGATCCATCAGCCATCTTCCGAGATATTTAAGATGTTTGATAAGCTTATCATCCTCGATACAGGAGGATACCTTATATATAATGGTAATCCTGTTGACTCAATTGAGTACTTCAAAAGGAAAATTGAACAGGCAAATCACAATGAAAGCGAATGTTATGTTTGCGGTAACGTGAATCCGGAACAGATATTCAATATTGTCGAAACCAAAGTATTTACTGAAAGTGGTAAACCTACCGACACCCGAAGGATTTCCCCTGCAGACTGGAGTACCCATTATAAAGCTGAAAAGACGGAGGAAAAATACGAACGCGGAAGCACAATTCCTGAGATCAATTTTAAAACTCCAAATAAGCTAAAACAGTTTATTGTTTTTACCAAACGCGATGTGCTCTCAAAGGTTGCTGACACTCAATATCTTCTCATTACCCTGCTCGAAGCGCCTATACTTGCATTTTTTCTTGCCTTCCTGATCAGGTATTTTGATGAAAGTGTTAAAAATGCACATTACACCCTTTATGACAACAGCAACCTCCCGGTATACATGTTCATGTCGGTAATTGTCGCGATCTTCATGGGGCTTACAGTTAGTGCCGAAGAAATAATAAAAGACAGAAAAATACTTAAGAGGGAGGCATTCCTCAACCTGAGTTGGAACAGTTACCTGATGTCAAAGGTGTTCGTCCAGTTTGCAATATCCGCGATTCAGGCATTCGCTTTTGTGCTTGTAGGTAACAGCATTACCGGAATCAGAGGGATGATGTTTGAATACTGGCTCGTCCTGTTCTCCGCCTGGGCAGGGGCAAATATGCTGGGACTATTGATATCAGACAGTTTTAAAGCTGTAGTAACCATTTATATACTAATCCCTTTCCTTGTAATACCACAGATTATTTTAAGTGGGATAATGGTTAAATTCGAAAAACTCAACCCGAATATCTCATCTCCGGTTGCAATTCCCATTTATGGCGAGTTAATCACTGCCCGTTGGGGTTATGAGGCACTTGCCGTGAAACAGTTCATAAACAACAAGTATGAACGACCTTTTTACTATTACGAAAAGGACATGAGCAAGGCCGTATTTAAAAAGGACTACTGGAATGTGGAGGTTAAAGGTAAGCTCGACAATATTCTCAGTGATCTTAACAAAAATGCGAGAGATAATGAATTCAACGATAACCTGCTCCTTGTTTCCAACGAGATAAAAAAGGAACTTGTCGTGACTCCGAAAATCAGGTTTGATTTTGCCGATCAGCTCACACCTGACAAGATTACTCCTGAAATCGCTACTGCTGCACTCAATTATATTGAAGTAATAAGAAAAAATTATGTCGCATCTTATAATGACGCCAACAACAGGAAAGAGGCTCTGAAATCAAAGTTTGCAGGAGCAGATCTTCAAGGATTTCTTAAGCTCAGGGATAATTATCATAATAAATCGCTTGAGGAGTTTGTTAAGGACAAGAATGAAACAACCAAGACCATTAATTTCAAGGGCGAATTAATACAGAAGCTCGACCCTATATTCATGGACCCTAAATATAAATTAATCAGGGCACATTTCTACTCCCCGACAAAGCAGATATTCGGAATATATGTTGACACCTATGTTGTTAACGTTATTGTTCTATGGCTAATGACCATTATCCTTTACTTTGCTCTATATTTCAGGCTGCTTAAGAAACTCCTCGATTCAGGAGAAGTTGTAATGGGGAAAAAGATAAAAGGCTCCGATTAGGCCCCAACGGTATATTATACAAGAAGCTGCCTCAGAAGAGACAGCCTCTTTAGCTTTTGGATAACTGATCTGATTCAGAAAAACTAAAAGAGGTTAGTTATTCTACAATCTCAATCATTTTAAACGGGACTCTGATTATTGATTCATAATCTTCTCCTGCTTCCAGCATATCCTCATCGTCTTCCTCATAGTACCAGTTCACTTCAACCTCATTTTTGGCTTTGTGTATCGCCTCTAGTTTCTTGAATACGTCGAGTATACACTTTGATGAACTTGTGTTGAAATATTCGAGACGGATATTTACAACTGTTTTTGTCAGAGGAGACTCCTTATAACTGTCGAGCCAGTCAACCAAAGGTTTGTAGAATTCTACTGAGTTTTCTGGAATTGAACGTCCTTTGATTTCAAATACGCCTTCTGCAGAATCAAACTTAACTGTTGGAGTTTTTGGGGTTCCTTCGATGATAATCGGTTCCATATTTATCAGATTTAAAAGTTGTTAATTTTCTTCGTTAACTAAAATATCAAGATAGAAAAAAGAGTATTTATCATTATATTCACTAAATGCGTATTCAAGCTTATTGCCTGTTTTCCTGGCAATATCAACCAGGCCAAGTCCCCCTCCTCCTTTTGCAGATATTCTCTGGTGGTTAAGGATGAACTTATATAATTCCTTTATCTCCTCACGACTAGACCTGTTAATCCGCTTAATCTTTTCTTCGAGTTTTTCAATGTTTTCGCTATGAATAAAGTTCCCGGTAATTATTCTATACCCACCTTCAACCTTATTTATTACAAGTAACCCAAACTTTTCAGAGGTCTGATCTTCAAAATCATCCGGTACTCTGTCAACGTGATGATAAAGGTTCTGAAGGCTTTCAACGAGAACATTATAAACCTTTTTCCGAAGCTTAGGTTGCTCATTAATCTCCACCATCTTATCCTCAACTGTGTCAAGTACATGATTGATGACATCTGAATCAACATTACCCTTATATAAAAGGATATTATTCCCTGTCGACTGGTCTGATAAATAATTCTCTATATTAAAGCTCATTTAAGCTTCATTTTAGATATGGTCAAGTTTTTTCCGGTAACAAATATAATAAAAATATGAAGTTACCAAATTATAACTTGTCCACTTTCAAGTTTTTTTAATATTGCTATATTTTTTGATAAAAGTAACAAATTGTTATGATTAACGTCATATTTTTGGTGATTTCAGTCTTTCTCAGGTTTCTTTGTTCCCTGGTACATCTCATATTTTAAGAGAATACACTCCAATGCACCGTTAAACAGGATGTGTTTTTCCTTAGGTTTCAACCCTACATTTTTCAAAGATTCTTTGTTGGAGGTTATTAGCCATGCAGTAGTTCCAGGGAAATTGTGTTTCAGAGTTGTTCCTATCATTCCGTAAAGCCCGTCAATTTCATCAGGTTGAAGTCTTTGCCCATAGGGTGGGTTCAGAAACACGAAACCCTGTTTATCAACAGTATTAAAATTCTTAAAATCAGACACTTCAAGGGATACAACATCACTCAATCCAGATCTTGATACATTGGCTTCAGTCTGTTTTATTGCCTGGTCTGATATATCACTACCAAATATTTTTACAGGAGAAGATACTATCTGGCTGTCAGATTCACGTTTGATGTTTTCAAATAACTCCTTATCGAAATCTTTCCATCGCTGAAATCCAAAAAATTGACGGAATTTCCCGGGAGGAATTTTACAAGCCATCAACCCTGCTTCAATTGGTATTGTTCCTGATCCACACATCGGATCAGTCAAAGTTGCTGATGCCTTCCATCCGGAAAGCAGAAGTATCCCGGCGGCAAGTACCTCATTTAGCGGTGCTGCGGTCTGTACCTGCCTGTAGCCGCGTTTGAATAAGGGGACAACAGATGAGTCAATTGATATAGTTACAAGATCGTTACTTATATGAAGATTGATAAGTATCCCGGGATCACTTGTATCAACTGATGGTCGTCTTCCTGTTCTTTTTCTGAAATAATCGGCAATGGCATCCTTTAGAATAAGCCCGGCATAGCCTGTATGAACAAAATGTGGTGAATTAATTACGGGCACAATTGAAAATGTGTTATCAGCATCCATGAATCTTTCCCATTCAACCTTTGCTCCGCCATTATACAGATCATCTTTTGACCTGATCCTGAAATCAGCTACGGGCATAAGTACCGACAAGGCTGTTCTTGCACAGTAATTCACCCTGTATAACAGCTCCTTATCACCATTAAACAGTACTGCACGGTTTACTGCCTGTACTTCAGAAGCGCCCAGACTAATTAGCTCTTCAGCAAGAACTTTCTCCAGTCCGTAAAGAGTTTTTGCAACAAATTTCATCTATTTGTTTTTTACCCGCGATTATTGGTATCCGAGTATGGTATTATAGCTCTTCTTATCCGAAATAATATTCAGCGCCTTTTCAATAACTTTATCGTTTTCATTTATAATCTGATAATATTCATTTAACTGCCAGATATTAGTTGCTATAAGACCCTTTAATACCAACAAAATTTCATCTCTGGATATGTTAAACTGATCTTCATTATATTTAACACCCTCAGCTTCTCCTTTCGCAATAAAGGCCTTAATCTCATCAGGAGTAAACTGAAATTTTTTATGAAACTCTTCAAATGATTTATACTGAGAATCGAGTAAAACCCTGTTTTTATCATAATAATCAAGGGTAAAGGAAGTAAGAACATTTTTCGCGTAAAGTCTGTTGAAGTAGGAAGAATTATATGAAGTATCTGCAGCCACAAAAACATCTGGCATTATTCCACCGCCGCCATAAACTATCCGTTTGTTAATCAATGTTTTAGATTTAAGAGAATCAGGAAAATGAGTGCTGTCGGCTGTCATCATTTCACCATCTGTGAATCTCTTATAAAAATTCTCCACGTATTTGTCATACCCATCCTTATATGGACTCTGTATTGACCTTCCCGAAGGGGTATAGTATCTTGCAATAGTCAGTCTTATCATTGAACCATCGTTTAGGGAAAATCCGTTCTGAACAAGTCCTTTGCCAAAAGTCCGTCTGCCTAGTATAACCCCCCTGTCCCAATCCTGCAGAGCTCCCGACAGTATCTCGCTGGCTGATGCTGATCCCTCATCGGTAAGAACAACAACCCTTGACGATGCTAAACTCCCGAAACCTGAAGATTTATAGTCTTGCCGGGGAGTTTTTCTCCCAGAGAGATAAACCAAAAGTTTCTGATCAGAAAAAAAATTTTCAGCTACAGCAGTTGCAGCCAGCATATAACCTCCACCGTTCCCCCTTAAATCAAGAACAAGGTTTTTCATGTTGCTCGTTTTCAAGACATCAACTGCATTTGAAAATTCTTTCTCGGTTGTTGCGGCAAATTTATTCAGTTTGATATATCCGGTTTCTTTATCAAGCATATATGAGGCATCAAGACTGTTTATCGGTATCTTATCGCGTATGATGGTAAAATCGAGGAGCTCATTTTCTCCTCTTCTGAAAACAGTGATATTTACTTTAGTACCTTTCGCTCCCATCAACCTGCTGCGAACACCGGCTGTTGTTATAGCGATCCCGGTAACTTTCTCCTCGTTAATAGTTAATATCCTGTCCCCGGTCCTGAGGCCGACCTTTTCTGATGGCCCTCCTGCAATAGGTTCAATAATAATTATGGAGTCACGCAGCAGATTAAACTGAACCCCTATTCCCTCAAAATTGCCATTTAGTGGCTCATTCATCTCTTTGACATCTTTTGCAGAAATGTATGTCGAATGAGGGTCAAGGTTTTTTAATATCTCAATTATAGCTTTTTCAGCTAACATGGACATGTTCGCTGTATCGACATAAAATGCATCAATCAGACCAAAGGTTCTGCCGATTTTAAAAGTCTCTTCATTCAGTACCTGTGATGAGGCTGATAATGTTAACAGGAATAAAGCTATTGCAAGTACTCCTGTGTTTAATGTTTTTCTTTTCATATTTTGATTTTCGATGCTATTTACTATTTCAACAATTAAAACCCACCCCTTGCCCCCCGCCGAAGCGGGGCAGGCTCTCCCAGGAGGGGATCATTCTTGATTAACCCGTCATTGCGAGCCCGACAGAGGAGGGCGTGGCAATCTTTTACTAATATACCAAAGAGTTTCAAGTCTCCCATTCTCCCCTCACCCCTTCTCCCTTTCATCATCTGTCTATTCCCATTCAATCGTGGAGGGTGGTTTTGAGCTTATATCATAAACGACCCTGTTAATTCCTTTTACCTTGTTTATTATTTCATTCGATATTGCCCCAAGAAAATCATAAGGAAGATGCGACCAGTCGGCTGTCATCCCATCAGTTGAACTCACCGCTCTGAGTACTACAGCATTTTCATAAGTTCGTTCATCGCCCATAACACCTACCGACTGAACAGGTAGAAGTATCACACCGGCCTGCCAGACAGAATCGTACAATCCATGTTTTTTCAGCCCTTCAATGAAAATATCATCCGCCTCCTTAAGTATCTCAAGTTTTTCTCTTGTCATTTTCCCGAGTAATCGTATTGCTAAACCCGGGCCCGGAAAAGGGTGCCGTTTAAGTATAAAATCAGGAAGCCCGAGAGCCTGCCCGACTCTCCGCACCTCATCTTTAAAAAGAAGACGAAGAGGTTCAACAACTTTCAGGTGCATGTTTTCGGGAAGTCCTCCTACATTATGATGTGATTTAATTGTTGCTGAAGGACCATTAACTGAAACAGATTCAATAACATCGGGATATATTGTTCCCTGAGCAAGCCACTTGACATCCCTGACTTTTTTTGCCTCCTCATCAAACACCTCAATAAAAACACGGCCGATTATCTTTCGCTTCGTCTCCGGATCACTCACTCCCTCAAGCTGATCGAGAAACCTGTCTGTCGCATCAACACCTACAACATTGAGTCCCAGTCCGAGATAAGATTCCAGAACTTTATTAAATTCATTCTTACGCAGCAATCCGTTATCGACGAAAATGCACGTAAGATTTTTACCTATTGCCTTGTGCAGAAGATAAGCTGCAACTGAAGAGTCAACGCCACCCGAGAGGCCCAGAATCACCTTACCATCACCTACCTGCTTTTTCAGGTTAATAATAGTTGATCCGGCAAAGGAATCGGGAGTCCAGTTCTGAGAACAACCGCAAATCCCGACTACAAAATTCTTAAGCATTTGCGTTCCTTCTGTAGTATGATAAACCTCGGGATGGAACTGGATTCCCCATGTACTTTCTCCCATTATATGATATGCCCCAGCTTTGACGTCTGCTGTTGATCCGGTAATTTCATAACCTTCAGGGAGCCTGGCAATAGTATCTGCATGCGACATCCAAACCTGGGTGCCTGGTTTAATATTTGTAAAAAGAGGATCATCATTATTAATAGAAAAAAGATTAGCCCGGCCATACTCACGAATACCGGACGGGTAGACCTCTCCTCCATAACTATGCACAAGATGCTGTGCCCCGTAACAAATACCAAGCAGAGGGATGATTCCTTTGATCTTTGAAAGATCAGGGGTTGGTGCATTTTTGTCTCGTACTGAAAATGGACTTCCAGATAAAATTACCCCTTTAACACCATCATCCGGAACAGGAAAATGGTTGAATGGATGTATTTCGCAATATACATTTATTTCTCTTATTCTCCTGGCTATCAGCTGAGTATATTGAGATCCAAAATCGAGTATTAGAATTTTTTCCAGCAAGACTCTGTTGTTATTATTTAAATGGTTTCAAAGATAGATATTCTTTTCTTAAGGATTATTAAGATCCCCGACCTCAAAACTCTTTCCATCTATTGCTGCAAATGTTTGAGGGAACAACGTTCTGGCTTCCTCAACAAGGAATGAGATATCCCTGTACCGGGCTGAGAAATGGCCGATAATGAGTCTTCCCACATTTGCATCCAACGCAGTTTTTGCGGCATCAAGAGTTGTTGAGTGGCCGGTAACTGCAGCAAGATCTTCTTTGCTTTTATCGAATGTAGCCTCATGGTAAAGGAGACTCACACCTTTCACGAACGATGCCAGCCGCCTGAAGTATTTCGTATCGCTGCAGTAGGCATAAGATAAAGGTTCTGATGGGGGAAGTGTAATATCTTCATTTTTTATTACGACTCCATCACAGGTTAAAAAATCTTCTCCTTTTTTGATAGCAGGAATTTTCACCAGAGGGATCTTATATTCTGCAATACATTCTTTGATCATATTACGCTCAGATTTTTTTTCCCTGAAGAGGAATCCGAAAGCGGGAACCCGGTGTTGCAGGGGGAATGAGGTTACTGTAATGTATTTATCATCAAGTATCTGAACAGTATCTTTCCCTGAAAGAGGAATAAAATCAATTTCATAGCTGAGATTAATATCAAAATCGTTCAGGTGTGAATGAAGAATGTGTTGAAAGTTTTCAGGAGCGTAAAGTCGAACAGGATTCTTTCTTCCCATCAGGCTGAAGGTTGATAATAATCCGTAGAGTCCAAAAACGTGGTCGCCGTGAATATGGCTTATGAAAATATGGTTTATCTTACCGAACCTGATCTTATTTCTTCTGAGTTGCATCTGTGTACCTTCGCCACAGTCGATCAAAAATAAACGCTCATGCGCATTGAGCACATGAGCGGATGGATATCTTTCTGATGTCGGCAATGCAGAACTACTACCAAGTATAGTTAGTTTCATCGCACTCTGCAAAGCGATCTGCTTTAAGACATCATTTTTACAGCATCATCTACCGATCCTGTAATAGTAAGGACGGTATCGAGCTGAGAAATGGTGATAAGTCGTTCAACAGCTTCATTAAGGCCGCACAGAACGAATGTACCACCTGCATTTTTACATAATCTGTTGGCTACCAGTATAGCACTCAGACCAGAAGAATCACAGTACTGACATTTTTCAAGATCAAGGATGATATTCTTTTCACCCTTGCCTGAAACAAGCACAAGCTCCGACTTAAGTGACGGAGCAATGTGCGTGTCAAGCTTCTCCGACTGTATTTGAATAACTGTGCTGTTATTCCGGCTCTCAATATTGAAATCCATAGTGATAAATTTTGATAGCCTAAATTTAACTAGTTTTTCTGTTTCTTGGAAGTTTTATTCTCTTTTTCTTCCATTTCTTCTTTCAAAGCCGCAAGTTGTGATATATCACCAAGGGTTGTTTTTTCAGAATTTGCCTTCGGTTTCTTTGTTGTTTTCCTTTTTGTTCCTGATTCTGATTTCTTCACAGGAGCTTCGGCTGCTTTCTTTTCGTCATCAAAAACCCTGCTGTGTGAAAGGATGATTTTTTTAGCTGACTTATTAAATTCAATTACCTTGAACATTAATTTTTCGTCAACTTTAGCCATCATACCATCATCTTTAACAAGATGTTTCGGAGTTACAAATCCTTCAACACCATAGGGAAGAGCTATTACTGCACCTTTATCGAACACC
>JAPLEB010000081.1 GCA_026391555.1 Bacteroidia bacterium
GAGACAATTGAAAGGTTCTCAGATCTTTTCAGGTTTAAGGCGGAATGCATTGCATGTGATCTGCATCCTGATTATCTCTCAACGCATCATGCTGAAGTTATTGAAACTGAATTAAATATACCTGTTGTCAGAGTACAGCATCACCATGCTCATATTTCATCATGCATGGCTGAACACGGAATAGATGAGGAAGTTATCGGAGTAAGCTTTGACGGTACAGGATTCGGTTCCGACGGGAATATCTGGGGCGGTGAGTTTATGATAGCTGGTCTGAAAAGCTTTACTCGATTTACGCATTTCGACTATATTCCAATGACTGGTGGAGAGAAGGCAGTCAGTGAGCCATGGAGAATGGCGTTCTCATATATTTACAAATACTTCGGAGAAAGTTTTGATTATGAATCTGTACCTCTTTTTAATTCTATTGATAACCAGAAGTTATTACTGGTTAAAGAGATGATAGTCAAAAAGATAAACTCTCCCATGACTTCAGGGGCAGGTCGTCTTTTTGATGCTGTTTCTGCAATCCTGGGATTTTGCTCTGCGGCAACATTCGATTCAGAAGCACCAATGCGGCTTGAATCTGCAATTGATGGTGAAACAAATGACTATTATCCGTTCCAGGTAGTAAATGCCATTGTTTTTGCTGATACAATAAAGGCAATTTTGGAAGATTTGCCCATACAAAAAATTTCTATCATCTCAGCAAAATTTCACAATACCGTTGCACAGGTTATTCTTGAAGTATCAAGGCAGGTCAGGAAAGAGACATCCCTGAATAAAGTTATTCTTTCAGGCGGAGTTTTTCAGAATAAATATCTTTTGGAAAAATCTTCATATCTTTTAAACCGGAACAGTTTTAAAGTCTTCACAAATAACCTTGTGCCGGCTAATGACGGAGGTTTATCCCTGGGACAGTTAGTAATTGCTTCAAAAATAAGAAGATAATGTGTCTTAGTATTCCAGCCATGATCGTGTCCATAGACGGCAGTATGGCAGAAGTGTCTGCCGGAGGAACTATATTTAAAGCCGGCTTGCATATGATTGAAAATGCAATTGTCGGAGACTATATCCTGCTGCACGCCGGATTTGCCATTCAGAAGATAAGCGAAAAGGAAGCTGCTGAAACAATTAAATTATTTGAAGAGATGAAAAATGCTCTGAATGAATGATATTGTATGAAGTACATTGATGAGTTCAGGAATAAAGATTTGGTCATGAAACTGACAACCCTTATTAAAAAGTCTGTCAGACGTGATTATACCTTTATGGAGGTGTGCGGGGGTCATACAGCCGCAATACACAGGTTTGGTATTCCATCTTTGCTTCCCGGTAATATAAAGTTGATTTCAGGACCAGGTTGCCCGGTTTGCGTTACAGGAACAGATTTTATTGACAAGTCAATCGCTTATTCAAAAATGGAAGAGGTCATCATAACCACTTTCGGAGATATGATAAGAGTACCTGGTTCAGTTTCATCGCTCGAAAAAGAGAAGGCTGCAGGTGCGGATATAAGGATTGTTCTTTCCGGACTTGAAGCACTTGAGATCGCGAAGATCAACTCTGAAAAAAAAGTCATTTTCCTGGGAATAGGTTTTGAAACAACTGCACCGGGGACCGCAGTTACAATAAAGCTGGCTGAAAAGAATAATTTAAATAATTTCTTTCTTTTAAGTGCTCATAAGGTTATGCCTCCTGCAATGGAAGCTATTATAAAAGAAGGAGTTAAACTGAATGGGTTTATCTGTCCCGGGCATGTTGCAACAATAACCGGTTCTTTAGTATTTAACTTCATTCCAGAGAAATTTAATTTGGGCTGTGTCATTACAGGTTTTGAACCTGCCGATATATTACAATCAATTCTGATGCTAATACAGCAGGTAAACCTCGATACTCCTAAAGTAGAAATTCAGTATAACCGTGCAGTTACAGATAGAGGCAACATTATTGCACAAAGACATTTGTCTCAAATCTTCGAGCCTTGTGATGAACTATGGCGAGGTTTTGGTGTGATTCCAGGCAGTGGGCTTAAACTACGAAAAGAATATGAAAAATTTGATGCCGGGAAAATAATGCCTGTAAAAATTAAGTTCAGGGAAGAAGATATCTTATGTATTTGCGGAGACATTCTGAGGGGATTAAAGACACCTGAAGATTGTGCTCTTTTTGCAAAAATATGTGTTCCCGAACATCCTTCAGGGGCATGTATGGTTTCAAATGAAGGGGCTTGTAATTCCTGGTATAAATACAGACTTAATGAATGATTTTATCTCTTTGAATCAGGGAAGTGGCGGTAAGCTGACACATGAGCTTATTGAAAAGGTTTTTGTAAAGCGGTTCGGGATAGTTGAACCATTGACAGATTCTGCCATTCTTAAAAGTTCAGGATTTACTCTTGCATTTACTACTGATTCATATGTTGTGGATCCTCTGTTTTTCCCGGGGGGCAACATAGGCAAACTGGCTGTATGCGGCACTGTCAATGACCTGGCTGTATCCGGTGCTGATCCCGGATATATTGCTGCTTCATTTATCATTGAAGAGGGTTTTCCCATGAATGATCTTGTTGTAATTGCTGAATCAATGGCTGAAGAAGCTTTCAATGCGGGAGTGAAGATCGTTACAGGTGATACAAAAGTTGTTGACAAAGGGAAATGTGATAAGTTGTTTATTACAACTTCCGGGATCGGCATTCTTAAACCTGATATGGAGCACATCAGTACCGGTAAAAGGATAAAACCGGGCGATAAACTTATTATTAATGGTCCTCTTGGTAATCATGCCATTGCTGTACTTGGTGCCCGGAGGAATCTAAATTTCAGCACGCCCGTAACTTCAGACTGTGCATCATTAAATCATTTGATAAACAGTGTGCTGCAAAGCTGCAAAGAGATTTGTTTTATGCGCGACCTGACAAGGGGCGGGCTTGCAACGGTATTAAATGAGCTTGCCGGGATGATCGGGTCAGGTATCACCATAGACGAGGATTCCGTTCCGGTCGATGATCCTGTGAAAGGATTGTGCGAAATGCTCGGTTTTGATCCGTTATATCTTGCAAATGAAGGGAAAGTCCTGATAGTAGCGGGTGCCGGTGAAGAAACAAGGGTTCTTGATATTCTCAGGTCGGATCCATTAGGGAAACAGTCGGAAATAATCGGGGAGATCATTTCGGATAAAAGGAACTTTGTCGTTTTAAATACATCAATAGGAGGTAAACGTATTCTTGATATGCTATCAGGACAACAACTCCCGAGGATTTGTTAGAATATAATTATGCATGAATTAAGGATAGCAGAAGATCTCTCAGCGATCGTGCTTGATACAGCGCTTAGAAATAATCTGTCAAAGGTCACTAAGGTGAATATCAGTTTCGGGCAGCTTATACAGATTGTGCCTGCTATCTTTGAATTTGCGTTCAGGGAAACAGTAAGGAATTCCGTAGCCGGGAGTGCTGAATTAGATATCGAAATAGTACCGGTGAAAATGAAATGTATGAATTGCGGAAGTGATTTTCAGGTTAATGAGAACCTGTTTGCCTGCAATATTTGCAGTTCAACTGATCTCGGAATTATACAGGGAAAAGAATTATT
This sequence comes from Bacteroidia bacterium, assembly GCA_026391555.1. Classification (GTDB taxonomy): domain Bacteria; phylum Bacteroidota; class Bacteroidia; order Bacteroidales; family VadinHA17; genus LD21. The sequence continues at coordinate 3,591 of JAPLEB010000081.1, forward strand.
TATTAAAAGTATAGAAGGGGAATAGATATGGAAATAAAAATAATGAAGAATATCCTTGACAGGAACCAGAACAAAGCCAATGAGGTAAGAAATTTGCTCACATTGAAGAAAGTATTGATGGTGAACATAATAAGCTCACCAGGCGCCGGAAAAACTACTCTATTGGAACGCACCTGCGAAGCGCTTGGAGCAAAGTTCAGGATTGGAGTAATTGAAGGCGACATAACAACTGACAGGGATGCACAACGTCTGAAAAAATATAATATTCCAATTGTTGTCATCAATACTGAAGGAGGTTGCCATCTCGACTCTCACAGCATCTCAAAAGTCCTTGATAATTTTGATCTTGACAACCTTGATGTTCTGTTTGTCGAGAATGTGGGTAACCTGATTTGTCCGTCACAATTCGATCTTGGTGAAACCTTTAAGCTGGCAGTAGTAAGCACTACCGAGGGTGACGATAAACCGGGCAAGTATCCTATGCTTTTCAGGGAAGCCGTGGCTGTTCTGCTCAATAAGATTGACCTGATCCCTTATACAAATTTTATTTTCGACAGCTTCAGATCGGATTTGAACAAGATCAATTCTCAAATACCTCTGTTCGAAGTTTCATGTACAAGAGGAGATGGTTTGCCAGAGTGGTATCAATGGATTGGTGAAATGATAAATATTTCCCGGTGATCGCACAGTATCTTTGAAATTCAACCCTTCAACGCTTCAGCCCTTCAAATAGTTTATTTTCATTCTAAATTAGCATCTATGACATTTGTATGTTTTTTTTAAAAAGTATTGTTATTATTTTCGCAGCTCTAAAAAACAGTTTTGATTTGCTAAAAAATTTATTTAATTACCTAAAAATCAAATAGAAATGTATCAGGTAGGAAATCTAGTTAAGGAATTGTCCGAAAGACATGGTCATGCACGCGAGAGCCTCATGCCAATTCTTCAGGAGATCGTGCAAAAGCATAGTTATCTCACTGATGAGGCTATGGTTGAAGTTGCC